>NZ_JBILQU010000068.1:0-16490 GCF_044373035.1 Limnohabitans sp.
TGTCTTGGCCTTTGCAGCTGTTTTAACTGCTGCTTTGACCATCAATACTTTGGCCTTGGCTAATGGGGCAGCGGCTTTTTTGGCCACGGCGGATTTACCAAGGGGCTTTGCTTTTTTCGAGGTCTTCACGTCTTGTCTCCTGGCCGTGTCAAAAGGCAGAGTTCTGACCGACTGTCCCTGCGCAGCCGACCGGAAACCTGTTCATGTGCTTTACAAACCCTATTTATAGACCTTTTGGGGTTCACCAGCTTCGCCAAAAGGCGTTGCCATCGGCGCGCGATTGTAGCGACTAGATGCGTCAGAATTTGTAATGGTGCGGATTAATGACCTGATCGCCACAAAAGCAGGGCAAGCTACCCCTCCAAGGCGAGCCCTGTCAGACCAAACATTGCTCCAGTCCTTGCAACAAGATGTCCTTAGGCAAATCGATGCCGATGAACACCATTTTGCTCATTTTGGCTTCGCCATCGGCCCACATCGGTCCCAAATCGCTGCCCATGAGCTGGTGCACGCCCTGAAAAATCACTTTGCGCTCGGTGCCACGCATGTTCAACACACCTTTGTAGCGCAACATGCGTGGGCCGTAAATGTTGACAATGGCCCCCAGGAAATCCTCCAATTTGGCCGGATCAAAGGCTCTGTCAGAACGGAAAACGAAGCTCTTCACATCGTCATCGTGGTGATGGTGGTGCCCCTGTCCGTGGGCCGCGTGGTGCTGGTGCGAAGGGTGGTCGCAATGCTCGCCATGTACGTGGTCATGGGCATGCTCATGCTGGTGTGACGGGTGGTCGCAATCCTCCCCGTGCACATGGTCATGGTCATCCTCTTTGAGGAAATCCGGGTCGATATCGAGCTTGGCGTTCAGGTTAAAGCCCTTGAGGTCGAACACCTCGGACAGCGCAACCTCGCCGAAATGCACCACTTTTTGTGGGGCACGCGGGTTCATGTGTTTCAGGCGGTGCTGCAAGGCGTCGAGCTCTTGCGGCGAAACCAGATCGGCCTTGCTGATGAAGATCTGATCGGCAAAGCCGACCTGGCGACGGGCTTCCTGGCGGTCGTTCAATTGCTGGGCAGCGTGCTTGGCGTCCACGAGGGTCAGGATGGAGTCCAGCAAATAAGTCTCGGCGATCTCGTCGTCCATGAAAAAAGTCTGCGCCACCGGGCCGGGGTCGGCCAGGCCCGTGGTCTCGATCACGATGCGGTCAAAGTCCAGCAAACCCTTGCGGCGCTTGGCGGCCAACAGCTGCAAGGTCACGCGCAGGTCTTCGCGGATGGTGCAGCAGATGCAGCCATTGCTCATCTGGATGATCTGCTCGTTGGTGTCCGAGACCAGGATGTCGCTGTCGATGTTTTCCTCACCAAACTCGTTCTCGATCACGGCAATCTTTTGGCCGTGGGCCTCGGTCAGCACGCGTTTGAGCAGTGTGGTTTTGCCCGAACCCAAAAAGCCGGTCAGGATGGTGGTGGGAATCAAGGACATGGCGCGGTTCCGATGCAGGTCAAAAAAGTAAGAGTTGGGGAGTGTAGCGACGAATTCAAGCGCCAAGCGTGCGCGGCGGTCATGGCCTCACGGCACGTGTGCAGCGCGGGCCACCGGGTTCATTTGCGCTTGGCACGGGGATGGGCCGCGTCGTAGGTTTTGGCCAGGTGCTGAAAATCCAGCCGCGTGTAGACCTGGGTGGTGCTGATGTTGGCGTGGCCCAGCAGCTCTTGAACCGCCCGCAGATCGCCACTCGATTGGAGCACATGGCTGGCAAAGGAGTGGCGCAGCATGTGCGGGTGCACCGGGGTGGCCAAGCCCGCCAGCAGGCTGCGGCGCTTGAGGCGCTGCGCCACACCGCGGGGGGTCAGGCGCGTGCCGTGGCGTCCGGGAAACAGCGCCAGCGCCAAAGGAGATGCGCCTTTGGCGGGCTGCGTCAGCATGCCCGTCAATTGCGGGCGCAAGGCCAGCCAGTGCGTCAGCGCCTCGATGGCCGATCGGCCCAAAGGTACCGTGCGGCGCTTGCTGCCTTTGCCTTGCACCTGCACCTCAGCGTTGGCTAAATCGATCCAGCCGCGCCCGGCACGCGCCGCCTCGGCGCTGGCCACCACGTCCAGCCCGGTCAGCTCGGCAATGCGCAGGCCGCAGCCGTACAGCAGCTCGACCATGGCGGCGTCACGGGCTTCCAGCCAGGGGTCGTCGTTGTCCTCTTCATGCTCGGCCAGCTGGACCGCTTCGTCCACACCCAGCGCCTTGGGCAGGGGCTTGGCCACACGCGGGGCCCGCACATCGGCCACCGGGTTGTGCGGGATCAGGCCCTCGCGCCCCAGCCAGGTGTAGAAACCGCGCCAACCTGACAAGATGAGTGCAATGCCGCGCCCGCTGCGCCCGGCGCTGTGCATTTGGGCCACCCAACGGCGTATGTGGCCGGTTTGCACCTGAAGCAATGGCACTTGGGATGCCGCCGCCATCTCGGCCAGGCGTATCAAATCCAGTTGGTACAGGGTGCAGGTGCGCTCGGCCAGGCGCTTTTCAAAGCGCACATGATCCAAATAGCGACTCACCAGCGGGTCGGTGGTCGCCGCGTCCGTCATGGCCGCATCCGACACCATTCAAGCCTGCGGCTTTTGCAAAACCGACAAAGCTGCACCCGCCAGCTCGGCCAGGCGTTCCAGCAAATCGGTGCCCATCTGGCTGTTAAAGCGCTGGGCATCAGGTGAGGCCAGCACCAACAGGCCAAAAGCGGGTTGCCCCGGTGCCGCTCGCAAAGCAAGCAGCGCCAAAGAAGCCGCCTGCGTGGGTTCGTCCAACCACTGCACCGCTTCGTAGCCCGAGTTCGGCCCAACGTAAGGCGTGTCCAGTGAAGTGGCCAACACCTGCAGCGCTTCGGTCACACCCTGCGCATAAGCCGCTTGGGCGTGCGCGTCCTGCAGCGACCACAAACGCAAAGCGACCTGAGGCACCTGGAACAGATCGCGGATGTTGTCCACCGCCGAATCGGCCAATTGGTCGTGGGGCGTGACAAGCAATTCGCACGACCAACGGTGCAGTTTGTCGGTCAGCACCATGTTTTCGTTGCCGTGCCGCATCATGTCCATGATGCGGTGCTCCAGGCCCTTGATTTTGTCGCGCAGCATTTGGGCTTGGCGCTCCTGCAAGCCCACGGTGCGGTGGCTTTGCGGGTGGGTGAGTTGCACGGTGGCCAAAAGCGAGGCATGGCGCTCGAAAAAATCCGGCGTGTTCACCAGATAGTCCGCGATGTCGTCTTCGGTGATCGGGCTCATGGGTTCAGGCGTCGTCATGGGGAAACTCCAAAAATTCAAAGGATCAAAGTGAGTCAGGCACGTCGATGCTGCCCTCAAAAACAGAAGTGGCGGGACCGGTCATCAGCACGGGACTGTCGGCCCGCCCTGCCCACTCGATGGTGAGCGTACCGCCGTGGGTTTGAACATCCACACGGGGATCCAGCCAGCCTTGGCGAATGCCCACCACCACGGCTGCACATGCACCCGTACCGCAAGCGAGGGTTTCACCTGCACCACGCTCGAACACGCGCAGCATGATCTGGTTGCGCGAGACGATTTGCATGAAACCTGCATTCACACGTTTTGGAAAAGCCGGGTGGTTTTCAATCCGTGGGCCTTGGGCCAGGACCGCAAAAGTAGCCACATCGTTCACGCGCTGCACCGCGTGCGGGTTGCCCATCGACACCACGCCCACGCGGGCAATGCCCAGATCGCCCAGCGCCAAGTCAAACACCGGCCAGCCGTTGACCTGGTCGCTGATGAGGCCCACGGGAACGAAAGGCACACGCTCCCAATCAAAGACGGGCGCGCCCATGTTCACCGTCACACGGCCATCGGGGTTCATGGTGAGCTCAATCTCGCCTTGCTGCACCTTCACACGAACAGTGGTTTTGTCGGTCAGGCCCTTGTCGCGCACATAGCGCACAAAGCAGCGAGCCCCGTTACCGCAGTGCTCCACCTCGCCGCCGTCGGCGTTGTGGATCACATATTCAAAGTCCAGCCCGGGTGCGGGAGAGGGTCGCACGCTGAGGATCTGATCGGCTCCCACGCCAAAGTGGCGGTCGGCCAAAAAACGGTACTGGTCCGCGTTCAGGCCCAGTCGGCCACGCGTCTCGTCGAGCACGACAAAATCGTTGCCCGCGCCTTGCATCTTGGTAAAGCGAATGTGCATGGGCGGGATTATCGCCCTTGGATGAAACTCAAGCCGCCTGATAATGGGGCATGGCACGCACATCCCAACTCTTGTACCCCCAACGCGACCCCGCCCCCCTGCGCCCCGCAGCCACCGTGCTGCTCATGCGCGACGGCCCCCAAGGCATCGAGGTGCTGATGACCCGCCGCTCGATGACAGCCAGTTTTGCGCCCGGCGCCTACGTGTTCCCCGGCGGAGGCATTGACGCCGCCGACGCCCAGGCCCACGGCATGGCGCAGCGTCGCCCCAAACAAAGCGACTTGCACCTGACGCAAGCCATTGCCGCCATCCGCGAGAGCTTTGAAGAACTGGGCATCTTGTTCGCCCGCCATGCCGATGGCCGCTGGGCTGACAACGCTGACATTGCCCAGATCGACCGAAAAGCCTCTTTTGCCACCCAATGCCAGGCCCGAGGCCTGACGCTGGCCGCCGACCAGGTGTTCGTGCTGGCCCACTGGATCACCGACCGCGACCTGCCACGGCGCTTTGACGTGCCCTTTTTGGTGGCCCGCATGCCCGAAGGCCAGACCCCGGTGGCCGACGAATCCGAGCAGTTTGAGCCCGTCTGGGTGAACCCACAAGAAGCGCTGAACCGCCACGAAACGGGTGATTTTTTCATGGTCTACCCGACCATCCGCACGCTGCAGCGCCTGAAAGACTTTGCCAGCGTGGAAGCGGTGTTACAAGCCTGCGGCGTCAACGACGAACCGCTGTGGACCAGCTGCCCCCGCGCGGGCTGGCTGGCGGGCAACGAAGCGCGCTTCATGGAGCACGAAGCCCCGTTTGGCGAGCTGGCCCTGGTCACGCCCGACGGGCAAATCCACCACCACCTGGACTGGCAGACCGACCAGCCTGTGCCCCTGCTCAAGAACGTGCAGCGCCTGACCGCCCCCAACCCGGGCGTGATGACCGGCCCTGGCACCAACAGCTACTTGGTGGGCGACCCGAACACCGGCTACATCGCCATCGACCCCGGCCCGGCGGACATCGACCATCTGCAACGGATGTGGCGTGCGGCAGGTGGACAAATCAAGGCCATTGTGTGCACCCACTCTCACCCGGACCATTCGCCAGGCGCTGCGCCGCTGCAGGCACTGTGCACGAACAAGCCCCCCATCCTGGGCCTGTCTTCACGCCCCACATCCCGTGCCAACAGCCGCTTCACGCCGGATCGAGAGCTGACCGATGGCGAAAAACTGGTGCTGCAAGGCCTGGGTGTGGATGGCGAGATCACCCACACCCTGCATGTGGTGCACACCCCGGGCCATGCGGCCAACCATCTGTGCCTGGTGCTGGAAGAAGACGGTCTGCTGTTTTCGGGTGACCATGTGCTCAACGGCAGCACCACCGTGATCGACCCGCCCGACGGCCACATGGGCGATTATTTGCACTCGCTGGACAAGTTGGCTGCGGCGTGCGTTACCGGAGGCATCGAATTCATCTTGCCTGCGCACGGCCATGTGCTGGGCTTTGCCCACCAGGCCATCACCCACCTGAAGGCGCACCGCCTCAAGCGCGAGGCCAAGATTGCTGCCGCCATGCAGGCCCTGCCCCAAGGCAGCCTGCAGGAATGGGTAGAAAAAGCCTACGACGATGTGCCGCCCCGCCTGTGGCCAGTGGCCGCACGCTCACTGCAAGCGCATGTGGACCACATCCGCGAACAAACCCTGTCTTGATTCGCCTTAAGCATTTTTGAAAGCATGGATGATTTCCTCTGAAGAAGGCATACGCCTGGCCAAACGCGTGGCCGCCGAGCAACACTGCTCGCGCCGCGAAGCCGAAGCCCTGATCGTGGCTGGCGGCGTGCAAGTCGCCGGCAAAGTGGTGACCGACCCAGCCCGGCGTGTGCGGCCTGAACAAGCCGTTCAGGTCAACCGTTTGGTCTCCATGGCCGCCCTCGCCCCCATGACCTTGGCGCTGTTCAAGCCCGCCCACCGCGTGGCCAACTTGGCCTGGCTGCAAGACACCGTGGGCCTCAAAGCCGCCCAGCCGGGTCTTTGGGGGCCCGAACGCTTGGCCAAAATGCAAATGCCCTTGCCGCTGGCCAAACCCGCCAGCGGTTTGTGCATTTTTTCAGACGACATCGCCGTGCTGCGCCACCTGGAAGACCGCCGCAGCCCGATGGAGCAAGAATGGATGGCCACCGTGGGTGGCGAAGTGCCAGAGGGCACCATCAAGGCCTTGAACGGCCCCGGCATCCGCACCAGCATCAACCGCCAAACCGACACCCTGACGGTGCTGCGCATCGCTGGCAAGGACATCGACGGGCTGGAACTGGGCCGCTGGCTGGACGAACAATGCCCCTTGCAAGACCTGCGTCGCCAGCGCGTGGGCAGCATGAGCTTGGCCCCCTTGGAGCTCGGGCAATGGCGGCAACTGCAAAGCCATGAGCGCTTTTAATCTGTTTTTAATTTGAAAAAAAGCTAAAAAAGCTGGATTTACCCTTGAATAATCCCGGTTTATCTCCAATTAGAAACTCAGTCTGAGAAAATGACAATCAGGTCAAACCTGCGCACAATGCAGTCTTGACTCCAAAGGATGGCCCGCATAGGCAGGCCACCAACACGCAGAAAGGAGCCCACCATGCGTTTGAGCACTAAAAGCCGATTTGCAGTCACCGCCATGATCGATGTGGCGTTGCGCGAAGACCGTGGACCCGTTTCGCTGGCTGCCATCAGCACGCGCCACCAGATTTCTTTGTCCTACCTGGAGCAACTGTTCAGCAAACTGCGCCAGCATGGCTTGGTCGAGAGCACACGCGGCCCAGGCGGTGGTTATTCGTTGTCGCGCAATGCTGAAAAAATCACCATGGCCGATATCGTGGGCGCGGTCGACGCCCCCACCGAAGAAGAGGCCGCTGCCGAAGGTGGCTGGATGAACAGCGAGCTGTGGGCCAGCCTGAACGAAAAAATGCTGACCCACTTGCAGTCCATCAGCCTGCGTCAATTGGTGGCCGAGCAGCGCACCAAGGGCGTGACCGTCGAGCCTGCGCCCGCCCCAACTGTCAAGCGCGGCGTGTTTGCCAAGCCCAAAAGTTCGTTGAAGATCACTGCACCCAACTCGGTGTTTGCGCTGGGCGCCAGCTTGATGCCTTCGCGCGGGTAAACACATCGCGCGGCTCATGCGCTGCAGCGAAAGCAAAAAACCCGCTTCGGCGGGTTTTTTGTGGTCTGAAAAAGTGTGAAGCCCGCCGATAAGCCGGATTCTGTGCACAGCGGTTACCCGCTGCGTGACCGCCATTACTCTGGGCCAGGGGTCGCCCACCCGGCTCGGTGCTACCTACCCGCCAACTCACCCCGCGGAACCACAGGGAGAAGGCATGCGGCGAACCGCACACCTTCAGGAAGGCCTACTTGGTATTGCTGCGCGTAGAGATTGCCCGTTTCACCCGAACTCAATCGGCTCGTCTCTGTTGCTCTGATCCTCACCTCACGGTGGAGAGGTATTACCTCCTACGCTGTCCTGTGCAGTCCGGACGTTCCTCCAGTGCTTCCTTTCGGAAATTGCACCAGCGACGGTCTGGCGTGCTTCACAGCTTGATTATCGCTTGCGGGCGTGAGCTGATAGCGCAAGAGGTCTGCGTTTTCACGCACAATGATTTTTTGTAACGCTTTTTCGCACCGGAGACACGCCATGAAAGCCCACACCATCCTCGACACCATCGGCAACACGCCGCATGTGCGCATCCAACGCCTGTTTGGTGCAAATGCCAACGTGTGGATCAAGTCCGAGCGCAGCAACCCGGGCGGCTCGATCAAAGACCGCATCGCGCTGGCCATGGTCAACAACGCCGAAAAATCCGGCGCTCTGCAAGAAGGCGGCACCATCGTCGAGCCCACCTCGGGCAACACCGGCATTGGCCTGGCCATGGTGGCCGCAGTCAAAGGCTACAAGTTGGTGCTGGTCATGCCCGACAGCATGAGCATCGAGCGCCGCCGCCTGATGCTGGCCTATGGCGCGAGCTTCGACCTGACACCCCGCGAAAAAGGCATGAAGGGCGCGATCGCCCGTGCCGAAGAACTGGTGGCCAGCACACCCGGCGCTTGGATGCCCCAGCAGTTTGAAAACCCCGCCAACATCGACGTGCATGTGCGCACCACGGCGCAAGAAATTCTGGCCGACTTTCCAGAGGGCATTGATGCCCTCATCACCGGCGTGGGCACAGGCGGCCACCTGACCGGCGCGGCCCGCGTGCTCAAGGCCAAGTTTCCGAATCTCAAGGTGTTTGCAGTGGAGCCTGCCGCCTCGCCCGTGATCTCGGGTGGCGCGCCAGCCCCCCACCCGATCCAGGGCATTGGCGCAGGCTTTATCCCCAAGAATTTGGACACCACTTTGCTTGACGGCGTGATCCAGGTTGACGCCGAAGCCGCTCGCGAATACGCCCGCCGTTCGGCGCGTGAAGAAGGCATGCTGGTCGGCATTTCCTCCGGAGCAACCCTGGCGGCCATCGCCCAAAAATTGGCCGAGTTGCCTGCGGGGGCCACGGTGCTGGGTTTCAACTACGACACGGGCGAGCGTTATTTGTCGGTCGAGGGGTTCCTGCCCAATTGACCTTCGCACGGCGATAATCAGCGCTTCTTGCTTGATAACCACAAGCCACAGAGGTGTCCATGATCCGAATTTCCGAACTCAAACTCCCCCTTTCGGCCCTGCCGGTTGAGGTGCGTCGCGCGGCCGATGCAGCTTCCGAGACCGATGAAGACCGCCTGCCCACGCCGCACCCCGTCGGTGCCCTGCGCCAACTGGCGGCCCAGGCCTTGGGCATCAGCGCCACCGACATCGCCACGCTGCAGGTGTTCAAGCGCAGCTTTGATGCCCGCAAGGCCGACCTGCTGGCGGTGTACATCGTAGACCTGGCCCTGCGCCATGCGCAGGCCCAACCCCACTTGCTGCAGCAGTTCGCCAGCCACCCCCACATCCAAGCCACGCCCGACATGGCGTGGCACGCACCCTGCCAAGCGCCAGCCGATTTTGGCGAGCAAGATGGCCAACGCCCTGTGGTGGTGGGCTTTGGGCCCTGCGGCATGTTTGCGGCGCTCGCTCTCGCGCAAATGGGCTTCAAACCCATCGTGCTCGAACGTGGCAAACCGGTCCGTGAACGCACCAAAGACACTTGGGGCTTGTGGCGCAAGCAAGTGCTCAACCCCGAAAGCAATGTGCAATTTGGCGAAGGCGGTGCGGGCACGTTCAGCGATGGCAAGCTTTACAGCCAGATCAAAGACCCGCGCCACCTGGGCCGCAAGGTCATGGACGAGTTCGTGAAAGCAGGCGCGCCGGCCGACATTTTGTATGCCGCACACCCGCACATCGGCACCTTCAAACTGGTCAAGGTGGTTGAGCGCATCCGCGAACACATCATCGCTTTGGGTGGCGAGATCCGATTTGAGCAACGGGTGAGCGATGTGCTGCTCGCGCCCACCGCAGATGGCCAACAACTCACCGGCGTGCAGGTGCTAGACCTGCGCACGGGCGAACACCACACCTTGCTCACGCACCACGCCGTCATGGCTCTGGGCCACAGCGCGCGCGACACCTTTGTCATGCTGCACCGCCGCGGCGTGGCCATGCAGGCCAAGGCGTTTTCGATTGGCGTGCGCATCGAGCACCCCCAAAGCGTGATCGACCAAGCCCGCTGGGGCCGCCACGCGGGCCACCCTTTGCTGGGCGCTGCCGACTACAAATTGGTGCACCACGCGCAAAACGGCCGCGCCGTCTACAGCTTTTGCATGTGCCCCGGCGGCACCGTGGTGGCCGCCACCAGCGAGCCGGGTCGCGTGGTCACCAACGGCATGAGCCAGTACTCGCGCAACGAGCGCAATGCCAACGCCGGCATGGTGGTGGCCATTGACCCACCCGACTACCCGCTGGACACCGCCGCATGGCAAGCCGCGTTCGGCGACGAATACGGCGCACAACTGGCACATGAGGCCCAGCAACTCGCCACACAACAGCCCCCTGCAACTCACCCGCTGGCGGGCATCGTGCTGCAACGCCAACTGGAAACGCGTGCTTTTGAAGTGGGCGGCAGCAACTACGAGGCCCCTGGCCAACTGGTGGGGGACTTTTTGGCGCAGAGGCCGTCCAGCACTTGGGGCAGCGTTCAGCCGTCCTACCAACCGGGTGTCAAGTTGGTCGACTTGGCTGATGTGTTACCGGATTACGCGGTGGCCGCCATGCGCGAGGCCCTACCGGTGTTTGGCCGCAAGATCAAAGGCTACGACATGCACGATGCGGTGATGACCGGGGTGGAGACGCGCACCTCATCGCCCCTGCGCATCCCGCGTGGCGAAGACCACCAAAGCACCAACACACAAGGCCTCTACCCGGCAGGTGAAGGGGCCAGTTACGCGGGTGGCATTTTGTCGGCGGGGGTGGATGGCATCAAGGTGGCCGAGTCTTTGGCGCGGGCACTGATGGCCCCCACCTGAACAAGCCGATTTCACATGCCGGTTTTACACTGACAATCAGGCCATGCAAGACGACCATATCCCCGTGCCAACGCCACCCGAACCCACCCCTGGCGCGCGGGCAGCCCAGCCACGCAACCCGTTGCACGGCCTCACGCTCGAAACCATCGTCACCCAACTGGCCGACTTTTATGGCTGGGACGATCTGGGCCAGCGCATCCCTGTTCGCTGCTTCACGCACGAGCCCAGCGTGGGCTCCAGCCTGAAGTTCTTGCGCAAAACCCCGTGGGCGCGCGAGAAGGTGGAGAGCTTGTACCTGTTCATGTTGCGCGATCAAAAGCGCCAAGGTTTTTAACAAGCCACGCCAGGGCTTTGGATGGGCCCGCGCAAACCCTCAGGTTGCCAACATCGTGCCGCGGCATTTTTTGGCACCACATCGGCAGGCATAGCGGGCCTTCAAGGCCTCGCTCATGGGCTCGTCACTCTCCAATCCGTAATCAAACGTCAGCTCCTCCCCCTTGAACACGGGCCTGCGCGTCATGATGAAGATGCGGCCCCGCACTTCGTCGGGTACGCAATTGGGGCGGCATGAATGGTTGATCCACTTGGAAGCGTTGCCGCCATGCAGCGCATCGATCACACGCACATCGTCCAGGTGGAAATAAAAGGTGTGGTCGGGGTTGCCCGCATCGTGCGGGTGGCGGGCAATGGCCTCGGTCATGCTGATGATCTCGCCCACGTACTCGATGAGCCGCTCGCCTGCGGCCAGGTGGCGCGTGGCGAACACGCCCCAGCCATGAACGCCGGACCGCTCCACCCGGATCGGGCTGTCAGCAGAGGCGGCCAGAAGCAGCTTCACGCCCGCTCATCCCCGCTCATGCACGCCTTCGCAGCACCGCCACCACCAGCGTGATGACCGTCAGCGGCACCACAAAACTCAGCATCACGCTGCTGAAATCGCCCAAGGCATCGTGCTGCTGTGCCGCCAAAATCAAATAAGACACATAGGCCACGTAATAGCCAGCAAAGACGCCCCCCTCCCAGCGGGCGATCTCGCCCCCGGTGATGAACATGGGCAAACAAGCCAGCGCCACAGCCAGCATGACCCAAATATCAAAGGCCAACAAAGACGGTGCCACCACCAGGCCTGCGCCGCCCGCCACCACGCCGCTGATGCCCAAACAACCCAAAATGTTGAAGATGTTGCTGCCCACCACATTGCCCACCGCGATGTCGCGCTCGCCCTTGAGCGCCGCTGCGATCGAAGTGGCCACCTCGGGCATGGAGGTGCCCGCCGCCACGATGGTCAGCGCAATCACCACATCGCTCACGCCCAAGGCTTTGGCAAAGACCACCGCCGCGCCCACCAACCAGTCCGAGCCCAGCACCAGCAAAGCCAAACCCACGGCGATCAGCGCCAACTGCACAGGCAGTTTGGCATCCCATGCGCCCACGGGCGAGGCCTGCAACTCGGACTCAAACTCGTCAACGCCTTGGGCCGAAGCCTGGGCTGCGGCCTGGTTTGCAGCGGTTTCACGGCGCGACTGCACCACCAAAAAACCGGTGTAAGCCACCAGCAAAATCACCAGAGCCACAGACTCCCACAACTGCAACCGCCCATCCATCGCCATCAAGGCCATGAGCAATGTCACGCCAAACATGATGGGCACTTCCTGGCGGATCAGCTGGCGGTGCACCACCAAAGGCACGATCAAAGCGCTCAGCCCCAGGATGAACAGCACATTAAAAATGTTGCTGCCCACCACATTGCCAATGGCCATGTCGGTCTTGCCCTCCAGCACCGAAGCCACCGACACCGCCACCTCGGGCGCACTGGTGCCAAAAGCCACAATGGTCAAGCCCACCACCAAGGGCGAAATGCCAAACGACAGCGCCAGCTTGCTCGCGCCGCGCACCAGCAAATTGGCCCCCAGCACCAGGCACACCAGCCCGGCAATGAACAAAAACAAGTGGATCATGGAGACTGCACCCAGAAAGAAATGAGGGTGTGAGCATAACCAGCTTCGGCATCACTCACGGGTTAATGGTTGGAAGGCGTGAGGTCAAAATTTCTATCCACTCAAAATGTGTGATCGCAAGCCGAAGTATTCGGGCATGCGGTCAAGGTGGATGCCTTGGCTGTTGGTGGCTCACGCGGTAGGGTCCAAGACCAGCTTGCCGGCTTGCCCATACGGCAGCACCTGCACACCGGTTCGATCTTGTCGCTCAGCACCACCGTAGATCAGATGCTGGCTTTTCACACGATCGCCCAGCAATGTGCTCACGGTGCGCAGATTTTTAAACAGGGGTGCGGACACCGTTTGTGATGCCTTGATCTCCACCAACTGAAGACCATCGGCATGGTCCAGCAAGAGGTCAATTTCCAAACCATTGCTGTCGCGAAAGAAATACAAAGGATCGCGCAAACCCTGATTGCGCAAGGACTTGAGCACCTCCAGCACCACCAGGTTTTCAAACAGGGCTCCGCGCAATGGATGGTGCTGCAGTTGATCCACAGTTTTGATGCCGAGCAGCCAGCAGGCCAGTCCGACATCGTAAAAATAAATTTTGGGACTCTTCACCAGACGCTTGCCAATGTTGACGCTCCAGGGTGCCAGGCTGAACACCAGAAAAGACGCTTCAAGAATACTCAGCCATTGCGTGATGGTGTTACTGCTGACGCCCACCTCATTGCCCAAGCTGGTCTGGTTGAGCAACTGCCCCGTGCGCCCTGCCAGCAACCGCACACATTGGCCAAACTCGCGCAGATGCCTGAGGTTGATGAGTTGCCGAACATCGCGCTCGACATAGGTGGCAAAGTAATCAGACAACATCACCTCGGGTGGCAGGTCTTGCGCATGGATGCGGGGATAACCGCCGTGCAGCATCCACCTGTTCACATCTGCACGTTCGGGGTCAAACATGCCCGCAGCGGCCAATTCAGACAAACTCAAAGGCAGCAGTTCCAACACAGCCGTCCGCCCTGCCAGTGACTGCGTAACTTGCGCACTCACTTGCAACTGGTGGCTGCCCGTCAACACAAAGCGCCCTTTGCGCGGATCGGCATCGGTCAGCACCTGAATCCAGGACAACAGTGACGGTACGTTCTGGATTTCATCCAACACGGCACCATCCGGAAACTGAGCCAAAAACGCCTTGGGGTCCTGCTGTGCGAACTCCCGCACATCGGGTTGCTCCAGATTGACATAGGGCTTGTCTGGAAAAGCCATCCGGCACAAGGTGGTTTTGCCCGACTGACGAGGCCCCAACACCGTCACCACCGGGTAAAGCGTGGCCCGCTGGAGCAGGACATTTAAGGCTTGGCGCTGTATATTTATCATGTAAATTTTAACTTGAAGTTAATTTTTACATGAATTTAAGGGATTCAAGCCTTGAAGTCAATCACCTCCCGTCAATGAATCGTTCCGTTCGTGGGAATTCTTTGGGAGGACTTTTTCCATCTGAGGGTATACAGAGTTTTGTGTAAACGGGGCTGGCTCAGCGTCCCGTCACTGGACGCTTGTTCTAGGCAGAAAATCTGCCCAAAGATGTCCTTTGGAAGAACCAAAACTCTCATTAATCATCATTCAACCCACATGTCCAGCAACATTGGCTCAACCTTCAATGTGAGTCGTTCCATCCTGGCTTTGCCTTTCTTGTAGATGGAAAACACATGCTCAGCACCCAACAAGCAGCCATTGACTGAACGTGTGCCTGACTTCGTCAACAGCTTGGCAATCGCTTCAAAAGTCAGTTGCTCTCTTTCACGCAACAAAAAGACCCTGTCAAACAGCCGCTGCTGACTGTTTGAGTAGGGTCCTATGAAAAGCGCCTTACTTTTCACTTTGACGACCATGACCACTCGTGCCAGATCGTCAAAATTACTCACTGGCTGAACTACTCTACGGTCACGCTTTTCGCCAAATTCCTCGGCTTATCCACATCCGTCCCCCGTGCACACGCCGTGTGGTAGCTGAGCAGCTGCAGCGGCACCACATGCAGGATGGGTGACAGCACGCCATAGTGCTCGGGCATGCGGATAACGTTCACGCCTTCGCTGCTCTCGATCTTGGTATCGCCATCGGCCAGCACGTACAGCACACCGCCTCTGGCGCGCACTTCTTGCATATTGCTTTTCAGCTTTTCCAGCAGCTGGTCGTTGGGGGCCACCGTGACCACCGGCATGGCGCTGGTCACCAGGGCCAGCGGGCCGTGCTTGAGTTCGCCCGCCGCATAAGCTTCGGCGTGGATGTAGGTGATCTCTTTGAGCTTGAGCGCGCCTTCCAATGCGATGGGGTAGTGCGTGCCACGGCCGAGGAACAGCGCGTTTTCTTTGCTGGCGAATTCTTGTGCCCAGGCGATGATTTGCGGCTCCAGCGCCAGCACGGCTTGCAGCGCGGCGGGCAGGTGGCGCATGGCTTTGATGTGCGCGGCTTCTTCTTCGTCGCTGAGGCGCCCTTTGGTCTGTGCCAGCGCCAGCGTCAACAAGAACAGCCCGGCCAGTTGGGTGGTGAAGGCCTTGGTCGAGGCCACGCCGATCTCAGCCCCTGCGCGGGTCACGTAGGCGTGTTTGCATTCGCGCACCATGGCGCTGGTGGACACATTGCAAATGGTGAGCGTGTGCGTCATGCCCAAGCTTTGCGCATGGCGCAGCGCAGCCAGGGTGTCGGCGGTCTCGCCACTTTGGGTGATGGTCACCACCAGTGTGCTCGGGTTGGGCACCGATTCGCGATAGCGGTATTCGCTGGCGATTTCGACCTGGCAGGGCACTTTGGCGATCGCTTCGATCCAGTACTTGGCCACGCAGCCGCTGTAGTAGCTGGTGCCGCAGGCCAGGATCAGCACGTTGTCGATGGCCTTGAATGTGGAATAGGCGCCGTCACCAAACAGCTCGGGCGTGATGCCCTCCACGCCTTCCAGCGTGTCGGCAATGGCGCGGGGCTGCTCGAAGATTTCCTTTTGCATGTAGTGGCGATACGGCCCCAGCTCGGCCGCGCCGCTGTGCGCGTGCACGGTTTTCACAGCGCGGGTTGCGGCCTTGTGCTCGCGGTCCACCACCCAGTATTTGCCCAGCTGGATGTCGACCACGTCGCCCTCTTCCAGGTACACGATCTGGTCGGTCACGCCGGCCAAGGCCATAGCGTCGCTGGCCAAAAAGGTTTCACCTTGGCCCACACCCAGAATCAGCGGCGAGCCCGCACGCGCAACGATCACGCGCTGCGGCTCGTCTTTGTGGAACACGGCAATCGCGTAAGCGCCGTGCAGCTGGCATATGGCGGTCTTGACGGCTTCAAAAATGTCGCCGTCGTACACGCTGTCCACCAGGTGGGCGATGACCTCGGTATCGGTCTGGCTGCTGAAGACATAGCCCTTGGCTTGCAGGGCGGCGCGCAGCTCTTCGTGGTTTTCGATGATGCCGTTGTGCACCAGCGCCACTTTGCCTGGCTTGGTGTCGGCTGCGCCCGTGCCGTGGCTGAAGTGCGGGTGCGCGTTGTGCACGGCAGGCGCGCCGTGTGTGGCCCAACGCGTGTGGGCGATGCCGGTGCCGCCTTCGATGTGGTCGGCCGTGACCTGGTCCATCAGCTCGGCCACGCGAGATGTGCTGCGGGCGCGTTGCAAGCCACCCGTGCCGCCGCTCAGGCTGGCCGCGTGCACGGCCACGCCGCAGGAGTCATAGCCCCGGTATTCGAGCCGTTGCAGGCCTTGAACGAGGATGGGAACGATGTTGCGGGAAGAAACGGCGCCGACGATGCCACACATAAGACCAACTCCAAATCAGGGGAATGGAGGGATGTTATGGAAACCAGCAAGAAATATCCCGTCAATATTGATAAAAAAAAGATTATTTATTTCACAAAAATTTAAATATGAAATTTAATTCCAAT
>NZ_JBILQU010000082.1:0-12701 GCF_044373035.1 Limnohabitans sp.
GATGACGACGAAAAACGTGTCAGCGGCGACCATTACTTCATTGGAAAGACATTCACGAACGGGGTTTTTTATAGCAACGACATTCCCTGCAAAACAGGTGGCGATCATGACAGTATTATCGTCTGGCATGGCCGCTTAGTTCGCGCTTGTGAAATAGCGATTTCAATTCACTCTGTTGTCTGACCCACGCAGGCACCACAGCGCCCGTACAAGATGATCTCGTGATCCTCCACCATGAATCCTGATGGAGCCAATTGGTCAAGATTTCCAGGACAAGTTGGCACATCAAATACCTTTTCGCAGCGACGACACTGAAAGTAGTGGTGATGGCCAGGATCATGTTCATGGCTGCCTATCTCGTAGCGCGGGTTTTGCCCTGGCAGTTGCACTTGTCGAATTGAACTGTCTTCAAGTAAAGACTTGATTTGTCGGTACACCGTGGCCAGCGACAGTTGTGGCACTGCTCTGGCAGCAATCTCCAAAATTTCTTGAGCAAGCAACGGGCGTCCTGCATGAGCGATCACCTCAAAGATCGCATGAAATTGTCGAGTTTTTCTTTCCATGCAGTTGCCATTTTTCCTTGTTGATAGGTAGATTTTTTCAAATCTGTAGGGGTATTGTGTCATCATCTTATTGAGAATACAATTGCAATAGCAACATTGACTTCGACCAAAGCTACATCTTTATGACTATCATTAAAGCGTCTCACTTGCCTGTGACCGTTCTTTCCGGATTCCTTGGCGCTGGCAAGACCACTCTGCTCAACCACATACTGGCCAACCGAGAAGGCCTGCGCGTAGCGGTCATCGTCAACGACATGAGTGAGGTCAACATCGATGCCTCATTGGTTGACAAACAAGCTGAAAACGCGGGCGCCGGTATTTCGCGGACTGAAGAAAAGCTAGTGGAGATGAGCAACGGTTGCATATGCTGCACGCTGCGTGAAGACCTGCTGCTGGAAGTGCGAAAACTGGCCGCAGAAGGCAGGTTTGATTATTTGTTGATCGAGTCCACCGGCATTGGTGAGCCCATGCCTGTCGCTGCCACCTTCGATTTTGAAGATGAAAATGGCAACTCCCTCAATGATGTAGCCAAAATCGACACCATGGTGACCGTGGTCGATGCTTTGAATTTGTTGCGCGACTACAGCAGCAAAGACTTATTGGCGCACCGTGGCGAAACCGCTGGCGATGATGACAACCGCAGTTTGGCCACCCTGTTGATGGAGCAAATTGAGTTTGCCGATGTGGTGGTCATCAATAAGATAGATTTGGTCGATGCTGCCCGAAAAATGGAAGTTGCAGGCGTCATCAAAGCCCTGAATCCAGTGGCAGAAATTGTGTATGCCGACCATGGGGCGATCCCCTTGAAAAAGATCTTGGGAACAGGCAAGTTTGACCTTGAACGCGCCAGTGCCATGCCGGGTTGGGCGCATGAGCTGGAAGGACGTCATACCCCTGAAACCGAGGCGTACGGCATCGACAGCTTTGTGCTGCGCAGCCATGAACCGCTGCACCCCCAGCGCTTTGCCAAATTTATGGAAATGCCATTCACGGGTTTGCTCAGAGCCAAGGGCTACACATGGCTGGCCAGCAGACCGCATTGGGTTGTCAATTTTTCTCGGGCAGGAAATGTGGCAACGCACGAGCCCATCGGACAGTGGTGGGCGTCTGTACCCATTGAACGTTGGCCAGTCAAAGGCACCTCGGCAAGGCAAGGAATTGAGAAGAATTGGCGCGAGCCTTACGGGGACCGCATCAATGAGGTGGTGTTTATTGGTACGCACATGGACCGATCCGCTATCGAAAAAGCATGGAAAGACATGCACCTGAACTTCACTGAAACGCGCAAGGGGATGAAAGGCTGGGGCACGCTGAAAGATCCTTTCCCATCTTGGGATCGCACAGAAGAATTGGTTAGAACATGATCACCCATTCCAAATTGGCAACAACAGACGCAATGCAGGCCGATGTAGATTTCTTTCATGAGGCTTTTGCCGATTGGCTTGCTGATCCCGACATCACAGTGGCCTGTGGACTTTGGAGTGATGGCGCGATCTTGGAACTCGTACCTGAAGGCCAAGCGAGTTTGCTGCCCGCTGCCTATGACGGATGCTTTACTGGCGTGAGAGAGTTGCGCCTGCCAAAGGCATCGCATCACATGCACATCGACTTCGGCCGAATCCATAAACTGTCATATGCAATTACGCCAAGTGTTTGTTTGGAGTTCAGACCTTCCTTTGAAATTCGATTTCTAATCGTAGGTCCTGGGGGCGCACCTACAAATAAATGGATGGTCTCCATGCTTCTGTCCCGGCCTTATACAGAAAATAAATTAGATACAAGTCAAATCCAAAAATTCCTCAATAGAGCAAAAAAACATAAGAGCTTGCGGCCTGATTTAGTTGAATTGTCTGTTGACGCACACGTTCAAAACAGTTCCATCGGCACAGAAATATTGACTCTCTTACCTCAAGCTTCAGTAGGCGTAGACAAGACACACGATTGGACCGCAGTCCTCGCTACCTGGATAACACCAGAGCCAGCAGCGCCATGGACGATTGAGCCACACTGTTTATTGCTTTTACACGAAGCGTTGGCACTCAAAGATGCTTCCCTTGTGATTTACCGTGAGAAGGCACTGATTGAGTTCAAAACTGAAAAGCTAGGGGGGTTACATCTGTATGAAGAAGATGGTCACACTTCTTGGCAAATTGGTGCACTCGATGATCATCATTGCCACTTGGCATTAGGGGCAGTCACCAAAGTTCTTTTTTCTGCTGAGCCTGTCAGTTGCCAAGGCGGCGGATTGAATTACACAGTCTGGTTTCTAACTTCAGGCCCCAGCGGGAACCCCTATCGACGCGATGGCTATTTTTCAGTCGTATTAAACAAGCCCTACGAAGGCGAGCAACCGCGACTTGAATTGATTGAGCCGGTCATAGATTTATATCGCCGTTTTAGTACAGAAGCATATGTTCTTGCCGATAGTGGATTCCTGCAAGTCATGTCTGATGGGCCACCTGGTCGATCAAGCGCAAGTTCAGCCAATCATGCCTAGAGTTAGTCAATCTGATGCACAAGTCCTGCTGCAAGCATTGGAGGAGCTCTTGCAACTGGACAGCAACCGTACAGATTCGCTGGCGCTTCAAACTGTAAGGCAACGATTGACTCTCAGACTTAAGCAATCTCGGACCCATTGCAAGAGCTTGTCTCAAAACCAAAAAAATCATCTTCCGTTCAATGCCAAAAAACGCGATCAGGTAACTGACTAAATTTTTTTAGAAATCCCATCATGACAAACCGTCTCATTCCCGTCACCATCCTTACAGGCTTCTTGGGCAGCGGTAAAACCACCTTGCTCAACTACATCCTGAAGCAACCCCATGGTCACCGTATTGCGGTGATTGAAAACGAGTTTGGCGAAGCTGGTATCGACAACGAACTATTAGTGCAAGACCAGGGCGAGCAAATCATTGAGATGAACAACGGCTGCATCTGCTGCACCGTGCGCGGCGACCTGGTGCGTATTCTGGGCGAGTTGGCTGCCAAGCGCACAGCCGGCACCGTGAAGTTTGACCGGGTGGTGATTGAAACCACCGGCCTGGCCGACCCGGCACCCGTGGCGCAAACCTTCTTTGTGGACGAAGACATCGTGCAGCACTACATGCTGGATGCCATCGTCACGCTGGTGGATGTCAAACATGCCCCGCAGCAACTCGACGAGCACCACGAAGCGCAAGAGCAGGTGGGCTTTGCAGACCGCATTCTGCTGACCAAGACTGATCTGGTGAGTGCTTCCGACGTGCAGGCGATGCGCCAGCGCCTGGTGCGCATGAACCCACGTGCCAGCATTGCCGAGTCGCGAAAAGGCGTGGCCGCGTTGAACGATGTGCTGGACATTCGGGGCTTTAACCTGAGCGCTATTTTGGAAATTGAGCCGGATTTTCTCTCGGACGTGACGCACGAGCATGACGACGACATCACCTCGTTCGTCTTTCGCGAAACCCGCCCGCTGGACATGGAAAAAATAGAAGACTTTTTAAGCGCCATCGTGCAGGTGCATGGTGCCAGTCTCATGCGCTACAAGGGCATTCTCCATATTGCGGGGGTTCCCAAGCGGGTCATTTTTCAGGGGGTGCACATGCTGATGGGCTCCGACCTGGGTGCTCCCTGGGCAAAAGGCGAATTGCGCGAGAGCAAGATGGTGTTCATCGGCAAAGACATGCCGCGCGAGGTGCTGGAAAAGGGCCTTTCACAAGCCGTGGTCAAAGCATGAAGGACAGCCCCGACATTGCTGAAGTTGAAGCAGCCGTGCGAACCCTATTGCGCTGGGCGGGTGATGACCCGGCGCGCGAGGGCTTGGTGGACACACCCAATAGGGTGGCACGCGCCTACCGCGAGTTTTTCTCGGGCTATGCGCAAGACCCACAGGCGGTGCTGTCTGCCACCTTTGAAGAAGCCGGTGACTACGACGACATGGTGCTGGTGCGCAACATCCGCTTTGAATCTCACTGCGAGCACCACTTGGTGCCCATCGTCGGGCTTGCCCACATTGCCTATCTGCCGGGTAAGCGCGTGGTGGGTTTAAGCAAGCTGGCGCGGGTGGTAGGCCTGTATGCCAAGCGCCTGCAGATTCAGGAGCGCTTGACCAGCCAGATCGCCGACACCATTTTTGATGCCCTGCAACCCCGCGGGCTCGCGGTGGTGATGGAAGCGCAGCACATGTGCATGACCACGCGCGGCGTGTACAAGCCTGGCTCCACCACCGTGACCCAGCGTTTGCTTGGCCTGTACAGCTCCGATGCACCGCTGCGCAAAGAAGTGCTGGCCGCGCTTCGATCGCCCCACACCAAAGAGCCATTTCATGCCTGAAGCAACAAGCCTATTCGCTGTACGCACCAGCATTGAACAAGTCGAGGAGAGTGCCGAGCTTGCACCCAAGTTTGATGCCGATGGTCTCATCACCTGTGTGACCACGCAAGCCGATACAGGAGAACTGTTGATGGTTGGCTACATGAATGCGCAGGCGCTGGAACGCACCATCAGCACGGGCGAAGCCTACTACTTCAGCCGCAGCCGCCAGGTGCTGTGGCACAAAGGAGCCACCAGCGGTTTAACCCAGCAAGTGGTCGAAATGCGCATTGACGATGACCAAGATGCCGTGTGGCTGCGTGTGCGCGTAGCGGGCAATGGTGCCAGTTGCCATGTGGGCTACCGCAGTTGCTTTTACCGGGCGGTTGATGTTCCCGGTGGTGTATTGCGGTTTGTAGAGACCTCCAAGACCTTTGACCCAGTTGCTGTGTACGGCAGCGTACCCAACCCTACCCAGCTTTAGGACGCATTCCTTAGATGATCAGAAAGAACCCCAGCGGCGACTTGCCGCAGATTCACCCGGATGCGTTTATCGATCCCACCGCCATTTTGTGCGGCAAAGTGGTAGTGCATGCCAATGTATTCATTGGCCCCTACGCGGTCATTCGTGCCGATGAAGTCAATGCAGCTGGCGAGATGGACCCCATCGTCATCGGCGCGCATTCGAACATTCAAGACGGCGTGGTCATCCACTCCAAATCTGGCGCAGCGGTGACGATAGGCGAGCGCACCTCCATTGCTCACCGCGCCATCGTGCATGGCCCTTGCACAGTTGGGGACGATGTGTTTATTGGCTTCAACAGCGTGCTGTTCAATTGCAACGTGGCCCAAGGTTGCGTGGTCCGCCACAACGCGGTGGTAGATGGCTGCGACCTGCCCGCAGGTTTCTATGTGCCATCCACACAGCGCATAGGCCCCCAAACCGACCTGAGCACCATACCCAAACTCACGGTGCAAGCTTCCGAGTTTTCCGAAGACGTAGCACGCACCAACAATGCGTTGGTGCTGGGCTACAAGCGTATCCAAAACGAGTTTTGATCCGTGAACACTGTTGTAAACGTCCTTGAAATCGCCATCACCCTGCCCGACGGCTCGGTGCGCCACTACCCCCACGGAACTACGGTGAGCGGAGTCGCGGCCTCCATCGGTACTGGGCTTGCCAAAGCCGCCCTTGCCGGGCGCGTCAACGGCGTGTTGGTCGATGCCTGTGATGCCATCACCTTCGACGCAACGGTGCAGATCATCACCGCCAAAGATGCTGATGGGGTGGACATCATCCGCCACTCATGCGCGCATCTGATGGGGCACGCCATCAAGCAGTTGTACCCGACTGCGCGCATGGTGATCGGTCCGGTTATCGCGGACGGCTTTTTCTACGATATCGCCTTTGATCGGCCGTTTACGCCCGCCGATATGGATGCAATAGAACAGCGCATGCGCGAATTAATTGCGCAAGACTACGCAGTCATCAAAAAAGTCACCGCCCGTGCGGATGCCATTGCGCTGTTTACCCAGCGCGCAGAAGAATACAAGCTGCGTCTGATTGACGACATGCCCAATGAAGCCGCAATGGGCCTGTACCACCACCAAGAGTATGTGGACATGTGCCGTGGCCCGCACGTGCCCAACACCCGATTCCTCAAAGCATTCAAGCTCACCAAGCTGGCTGGGGCCTATTGGCGTGGCGACGCCAAAAACGAACAGTTGCAGCGTGTCTACGGCACCGCATGGGCAGACCAGACTAGCCTGGACGCTAACCTGCTGCGCTTGGAAGAGGCGGAAAAGCGCGACCACCGAAAGCTCGGACGTGAGCTCGATTTATTCCACTTTCAAGAAGACGCACCGGGTGCCGTTTTCTGGCATCCACGGGGTTGGACGATTTTTCAGCAACTGATCAACTACATGCGGGCACGCCAAGAAAATGCGGGCTATGTGGAAGTGAACACGCCGGACGTGATGGACCGCAGCCTGTGGGAGATATCGGGGCATTGGGCCAACTACCGCGACCATATGTTCACCACCACCACGGAAGACAACCGGGTGTTCGCCCTGAAGCCGATGAACTGCCCAGGTGGTGTGTCGCTCTTCAAACATGGTCTCAAAAGCTACCGCGACCTACCGATTCGCATGGCGGAGTTTGGCAAGGTGCACCGCTACGAACCGTCGGGCGCACTGCACGGCTTGATGCGCGTGCGCCACTTCACCCAAGACGATGCGCATATTTTCTGCACCCCTGAACAAATGGATGCTGAGTGCCGTAATGTGGTGGCCTTGGTGCTGGACATTTATCGCCAGTTTGGTTTCCAGGACATCGCCATCAAGTTGTCCACCCGCCCGGTCAACCGCATGGGTGACGACGCGACCTGGGATGTGTTGGAGGGCGCGCTGTTGCAGGCGCTGCAAGACTTGGGTTTAGCCTATACGATCAATCTGGGCGAAGGTGCGTTTTACGGTCCCAAGCTGGAGTTTGTGCTGCGCGATGCCATTGGCCGCGACTGGCAGTGTGGCACCTTGCAGGTGGACATGAATCTGCCCGAGCGGTTTGATATCGACTACGTCGCCGACGACAGCAGCCGCAAACGCCCGGTCATGTTGCACCGCGCATTGTTTGGCTCGCTGGAGCGATTTACTGGCATTTTGCTGGAGCATTACGCCGGTAAATTGCCCGCCTGGCTGGCACCCGTGCAGGCCTGCGTGCTGTCCATCACCGAGCAGCACGGTGACTACGCCAAAGCCGTCACGCAAGCGCTGCGCCACGCCGGTATCCGTGCGGTCAGTGATGTGCGAAATGAAAAGATAGGCTACAAAATAAGAGAACAAACCTTGTTGCGGGTGCCCTACTTGGTGGTGGTCGGGGCCGAGGAAGTGACGAACGGCACGGTGACGCTGCGCGACCATGCGGGCGAAAACCTGGGCACGATGGCCTTGGCAGACGCGGCTCTGCTTTTAAAAGACCTCAACAAGTTGGCCGCATGATCCAGGTTCATCAATTTCTCGGGTTAAAACCAGGGCCGCGTTTGATCGTTTTGGGTGCAGTGCATGGGAATGAGACCTGCGGCACTGTTGCCATGCGGCGCTTGATTGAGGAACTGGGGAGCGGCAAGCTGCACATTAGCGCCGGCAGCTTGACGCTGGTGCCGGTGGCAAACCCACTGGCTTTCGCGCGTGGCCAGCGCGTGGGTGATCGCAACCTCAATCGCAACTTTCGACCCACCTTACACCCGCAAGATAACGAAGACCGTATTGCGAATGTCTTATGCCCCCTGCTGGCCAGTCACGACGTACTGTTAGACCTTCATTCGTTTCATACCGCAGGCGAGCCCTTTGCCATGCGCGGGCCTGGCAACAACTGCGGGACGCTTGAACCGTTTTCACTTGCAAATGAAGAGCACGCGCTGGCCGTGCGCTTGGGTGTGCGAAGAATCGTAGACGGTTGGATGGCAACCTATGCTACGGGCGTTGCTGAACGTCTGGCGCGCACACCACCGGCTAACCGCGCAGGTTTGCTCAGCGTTGACCCTTTTTATGGAATGGGGACGACCGAGTACATGCGCAGCCAAGGTGGCATTTCCATCACATTGGAATGCGGACAGCATGGTGACGCTTCAGCGCCTGAAGTGGCTTACCAGGCCATCCGAAATGCATTGGCACATTTGGGTTTGATAAAAGATACCGCACCACCCGCATGCCCCGAACCGGAGTACCTGCTTTTGACTCAGGTTGTAGACCGTATGCACACGGAAGATACTTTTGCTCGCCCATGGACCAGTTTTACGCCTGTGTCGCGAGGTGAAGTCATTGGTGTTCGCTTCGGAGGCGGTGCAGTGTTGGCTGAGCAAGATGGTTTTGTCGTATTCCCCAACCCACACGCCACTGTTGGCAATGAATGGTTCTATCTGGCCCAACTTTCTAAACCGACATGACATCCACTCACTCGAAAAGCGCCTATACCCGCGCCCAATTCCTGCCGGACTTGCTGAAAAAGTGCATTGTGGTGCGCGCCCAACCCGACGGTGCTGTTATGGGAGCACCGGATGTCTTGGAGTCGCTGTCGGTGGTCAGCATCGGGCACAGTGCCGATGTGCTGCGTGACATCGCCCGGCCAGGTGTTGAGCTGGCGGCTTGGCAGCGCAACCCAGACCCGGCATGGGCGCAGTGGCTGGCTGCGATGCCCGCTGCTGTATGGCCAGTTTGCCGGCTGGAGACGACACCCGACGATGCGGCCCGCGCGCTGGGCGCGCACTTCGACGCAAGCGGCACACCCTCTGGCGAGTCATGCGATGCATTCGTGGCCGACATCGCCGGCCTCGTTGACAAGTTCGCTGCGCTGGCCGCCACGCGCAGGGTACGGTTGCGGCTGGACGTCGTCACCGGCGACGACTGCTGCCGCTGGCACCGCGACTGCGTGCCGCTGCGGCTTATCTGCACTTACATAGGCCCGGGCACGCTATGGATTCCGCCCGCCTTGGTTGCTGCCGCGCTGGCGAAGCCCGACGACGATGCGCCGCAGGTTTTAGCCTTAGAAGCTGGTGACGTGGCCTTGTTCAAGGGTTGTGGCTGGCCGGGGCAAGGGCATGACGTTGGCGTCGTGCACCGCTCGCCCCGCATCGCCGGCACCGGCATCACCCGCTTGGTGCTGGTGCTGGATGCCGTCTGGCCCGCCATTCAGAAGATCCGAGCATGACCACCGAGATCCTCGTCTGCGTGCTCTGCCGCCCGCCCGAACTGCCGCGCGACCATCCTCGCCCTGGGCGCGCTCTGCTCGAAGCCATCGAAAACATTGCGCTGCGCGATGACCTGGCCTTTGCCATCCGCCCAGTGGACTGCATGAGCGGCTGCCGCCGCCACTGCACCGTGGCGTTGCAAGCCGCAGGCAAGAGCACCTACTTTTTCGGCGACCTGCCAGCCAACGAGACCAGCGCCGAGCAGGTGCTGGCTTGCGCCGCGCTGCACCAGGCCAGCAGCGACGGCTTCATGGCGCGAGAGGCGCGGCCCGATCGTCTTCGCGAAGGCATCCTGGCGCGGCTGCCTGCGCCATTTACCGTGTCGACCGCATCGACCGAGCTCCCAACATGACCCTTGCTATTTTTCCCTTAGATGCCCGCGTGAGGCCCGCGCGCCCGACCTATACCCGTGCGCAAGCCTTACCGGCGCTGCTGCGCCAACGCATCGTGCTGCTCGACGGCGCCATGGGCACGATGCTGCAGCAGCGCAAGCTTGATGAAGCTGCGTTCCGCGGCAGCCGATTTGCCGACCACCCGGTGCCGCTGAAGGGCAACAACGAGCTGCTCAACCTGACGCAGCCGCAGGTTGTTCTCGAGATCCACGAAGCTTACTTAGCGGCGGGTTCGGACATCGTCGAGACCAACACCTTCGGCGCCACCGGCATCGCCCAGGCCGACTACGGCCTGGCGCATCTGGCGCGCGAGATGAACATGCAGGCCGCAGCCCTGGCGCGCCAGGCCTGCGACCGCTTCAGCACGCCCGGCCACCCGCGCTTCGTGGCCGGTGCCATCGGCCCCACACCACGCACGGCCAGCATCAGCCCCGACGTCAATGACCCGGGCGCCCGCAACACCAGTTTCGAAGAGCTGCGCGCAGCCTACTTGGAACAAGTAGAGGGCTTGGTGGAGGGCGGTGCAGATGTTTTGTTGGTTGAAACCATCTTCGATACATTGAATGCAAAGGCCGCAGCGTTTGCAATAGAAGAGTTCTTTGAGGCCAGTGGTGAACGCTTGCCCGTGATGTTGAGTTGCACAGTGACGGATGCATCAGGTCGAGTTTTGAGTGGCCAGACCGTTGCTGGCTTTTGGCACAGCGTGCGCCACGTCCGGCCATTGTCAATTGGCCTGAACTGTGCCATGGGCGCAGCACTGATGCGCCCGTATTTACAAGAGCTGGCCTCTGTGGCGGGTGACACCTTTGTCAGTTGTTACCCCAATGCGGGCCTGCCCAACCCCATGAGTGAGACCGGATTTGATGAAACCCCGGAGGTGACATCACGGTTGTTGGGTGAATTCGCACGGGCTGGCTTGCTCAACATTGTGGGGGGCTGCTGCGGCACTACGCCGGAGCACATAGCAGCTATCTGCCATCGGGTGGAGTCTTGTTCGCCACGCAGGGTTAAGCCCTGAAGCGATCAGTCATGCGCTCATCTTCTGCCAAACACCAAAGTGATGTCATGAACCAGACCATTCGAGAGCCGGCAGTATTGAACAAGCACGTTGTGTGCAGCGATGACGCCGGGGCTTCCAGCCATTTATCGAGCCGATTTGTAAGTCGCACTTTGGCGACGCTGTCAAGCTTAAATGTTTTAACGAATTGATTGTGAAATATAAATGCCGTTGATTATTCAGATTTTACTTGCTTGCCTACTTGGAGGGTTGCTTAGTTTGCTTGCAGCTTTCTTGATTTTATATGGCCTTCCAAAAAAATGGCTAGCTTATGCTGTTAGCTTTTCAACAGGAGTCTTGCTCGGAACTTCTATGTTGCATTTACTACCGGAGGCATTGGGTTCAGGACTGTCACCCCAGGAAGTTTTCCCTGTATTGTTGGCTGGCATCTTAGGCTTCTTTGCTTTGGAAAAACTTTCGATCTGGCGTCATTCCCATCATCATGAAGATGACGGTCAAATGAATACAAAATCTGTTGCAACTACATCGGGACACCATCACGGCGACGCTGGCGTTGTGGGTATTTTGATTGGTGACGGGTTTCATAATTTTACGGATGGCGTTCTCATTGCAGCAGCTTTTTTAACCGATCCAGCATTGGGCTGGGCGACAACTCTGGCTGTAATTGCACACGAAATTCCCCAAGAAGCGGGCGATTTTGCTATTTTGCTAGCCGCTGGTTGGGAGCGCAAAAAGGCTTTATTTTGGAATGGCATTTCTAGTTTGGCATCAGTAGCCGGCGGGGTCATAGCTTACTTTTCGCTCGAACATACCGAAAATTGGATTCCTTATGTTGTGATTGTTGCAGCTTCGAGTTTTATTTATATTGCGATTGCCGATTTGCTACCTAGACTGAAATTTCAATTTCAAGGACTAGGTTGGCATTCATTGCACCTTTTGATGGGTGTTGCCGTTACATTGCTTTGAGAAAATTACATGATTTTGGAGAAACCAGATGAAAAAAATTATTTTTACTTTTCTGATCTTGATGGTTATTGGCTCTTTCGCCCATGCCCATGGAAAAAAACATGTACATGGCGAGGGTCGACTCAATGTCACCATAGATAAGGACAATCTGACCTTGAGCCTAGAGCTACCATTGGATGCAGCTGTCGGCTTCGAGCAAAAGCCGAAAAATGGAAAAGAAAAGATTGCACTAGATGCCGCAGAAAAAACTTTACAGGAAGCTGGAACCTTATGGGTCATTAATTCAACTGCAGGATGCCAACTTTTAACAGCACAAGTGGGCCTACCTAAATTTGATGGTGATCACGCAGATATTGATGCAAATTACACTTACCGATGCAGCAATCCTGCAGACCTTAAGACAGTTGAGACTGCCCTCTTCAAATCATTTAAAAGACTTTATCGAATTGAAGTCCAGCACGTTGGCCCTAAAAGTCAAGGCGCTACGCGATTGACCCCTAAGAATCCTGTTTTGCGTTGGTAATAGTTATGGCCGTTTTTTCTGGACTCACAATTGAACTTAACGATTTGGAGTTTCGTTGGCCAGGACAAAATGTGCATTGCATCCACATTTCTAGATTCACGATTTCAACTGGAGAAAGAATTTTTTTGTACGGTCCTTCTGGAGGAGGAAAAAGCACATTACTTAGCTTGCTTGGGGGTGTCGCGCTACCACAACAAGGTACCA
>NZ_JBILQU010000083.1:0-12647 GCF_044373035.1 Limnohabitans sp.
ATATTTTTTAAATGTTAGAAAGATTTTATATACTTGACTGAGTATGAAAAGTTCCTAGAATTCGCCCCACTTGGTGACCATCAGGGATAACCCGATACCACTGCCCTCACAGGCTCAACCCACGACTGAGCAGGTCGCATCTTGCGACTTGCCTACCCCAACCCATCAAGAACCCCTGGCACATGCCACGGCTACTTGGTATGAGAGGAATCGCCATGACAGCGACATTGACTTGGCCTCACCTGAAAGAGGCGATGTCGACCGTGGCCTTCGATGTCAGAGAAGGCTTCGTGGAAATCACACGGCACAGCCTGGCCGTGATCGGTTTGGCCGTGGTGGCCTTGGTTTTAACGCTTTTGGCTCGACCCACTCTGCAGCAAACGGCCAGCGAGACATTGATGGGATGGCTTGAATTGCGCCAAGTGGAACAAAATGCCCCCTTGGAACCCCTGATACCGACAGCAGCAGCCCGCTCCACCGCATCCCTTATGCAAGATCTGAGCAGCGATCAAGCGGCCGTCACCCGTTGGCTCAGCAGCAAATACAAAGTCTCCAATGAGCCCTTGGCAGCCCTGGTTACAGAAGCCTGGTCTTTGGGTGAGCGCAGCCAGATCTCACCCACTTTGATCTTGGCTGTGATGGCCATTGAGTCGCGCTTTAACCCCTTTGCCTTTGGCGAACAAGGTGGCTTGGGTCTGATGCAAATAGAACCTGGCGCGCACACCGGTGCACTGTCCCCTTTTGGAGGCCGTCTGGCTGCCTTTGACCCTCTGACCAATCTGAGGGTCGGCACGCGGCACCTGCAGGGCTTGATTCAGGATGCGGGGACTTTGGAAGATGCTCTTCGCTTGTACGCCATTGCCTCTGGGCAAGGCAATCACAACCAATACGTGGACCGCGTCTTGGCTGAGAAAAAGTTGTTGGACAACCTGAGCAAAGGCCAAAAAACAGCCTGGTCAGACAAAAACAACGCCGATTTACCGAAATCACCTCAAGCCCACATTTGAATTTGCCGCCCAGATCCTGCACCAGGCTGGGCTACACTCCAGGGGTGCGCAACTGGCGATAGGAGCCTGTTTTAACTGTAAAACAGGGCACTCTGACGTGGAGCGTGGTGACCCGATTCACTGCCGAACCACTGGGAAGCGCGCAGCCTGACCGCTCGTCTTGCATGGCGGACCAGGTTTTAAGCCGTTCGCCTGGGCAGCCCTTGTCAATGAACCGCTGGTTCGGGTCAAGGTCACCTCCATCCAAAGGACTGCCATGTACCACCGCAACCACCTGATTGAACAAACCGACCCCGAAATTTTCGCCGCCATCCAGGCCGAAAACGCCCGCCAAGAGCACCACATCGAGCTGATCGCCAGCGAAAACTACGCTTCGCCCGCCGTCATGGCCGCCCAAGGCAGCCAGCTCACCAACAAATACGCCGAAGGCTACCCCGGCAAGCGCTACTACGGAGGCTGCGAGCATGTGGATGTGGCCGAGCAGTTGGCCATCGACCGCATCAAACAAATTTTTGGCGCAGAAGCGGCCAACGTGCAGCCGCACTGCGGGGCATCGGCCAACGAAGCCGTGTTCTTGGCTTTCTTGAAGCCCGGCGACACCATCATGGGCATGAGCCTGGCCGAAGGCGGTCACCTGACGCACGGTATGCCCCTCAACATTTCCGGCAAGTGGTTCAACGTGGTGTCTTATGGCCTGGACGCCCAAGAAGCCATCGACTACGAGGCCATGGAAGCCAAAGCCCGCGAAACCAAGCCCAAACTGATCATTGCCGGTGCTTCGGCTTATTCATTGCACATCGACTGGGCTCGCTTTGCCAAAGTGGCCAAAGAAGTCGGCGCGATCTTTTTGGTCGACATGGCCCATTACGCCGGCCTGATCGCTGCAGGCGCGTACCCCAACCCTGTGCCCCACGCTGACGTGGTCACTTCGACCACCCACAAGAGCTTGCGCGGCCCACGCGGCGGCATCATCTTGATGAAGGCTGAGCACGAAAAAGCCATCAACAGCGCCATCTTCCCTGGCCTGCAAGGTGGCCCGCTGATGCATGTGATCGCGGCTAAGGCTGTTGCATTCAAAGAGGCGCTGCAGCCCGAGTTCAAGGCTTACCAAGCCCAAGTGATCAAGAACGCGCAGATCATTGCCGAGACCTTGACCCAGCGCGGCCTGCGCATCGTGAGCGGCGGTACCCAGAGCCACGTCATGCTGGTCGATCTTCGAGCCAAGGGCATCACCGGCAAAGTGGCGGAGGCCGCTTTGGGCAACGCCCACATGACCATCAACAAAAACGCCATCCCGAACGACCCTGAAAAGCCGTTTGTGACCAGTGGCGTGCGCATCGGCACCCCGGCCATGACCACCCGTGGCTTCAAGGACGAAGAGGCCCGCGCCACGGCCCACCTGATTGCCGATGTGCTGGACAACCCGCTGGACGAAGCCAACCTGGCCGCTGTGCGCGCCAAGGTGCACGCCCTGACCAGCCGCTTTCCGGTCTACGGCTGATCGGCCCGCACGATGAAATGCCCGTTTTGTAGCCACCTTGAAACCCAGGTGGTCGAGACCCGTTTGGCTGAAGACGGGGATTTCATCCGGCGTCGCCGCCAATGTGGCGCGTGTGAAAAACGCTTCACCACTTACGAAAAGCCGGAAGTCAACTTTCCGGCCATCGTCAAGAAAGACGGCAGGCGCATCGATTACCAACGCGAAAAACTGCGCGCCAGCCTCAACTTGGCTTTGCGCAAGCGGCCCGTCAGCACCGAGCAGGTCGATGGTGCCATCGAGCGGATCGAAGAAAAGCTGCTCAACCTGGGCATTCGCGAAGTGGCCTCGCACCGCATTGGCGAGTTGGTCATGCGCGAGCTGAAAAAACTCGACAAAGTGGCCTATGTGCGCTTTGCCAGCGTGTACCGCAATTTTGAAGACATCGACGCGTTCAAGACCCTGGTCGACGAAGTGCAGCGCTGACCCTCATCCTCACCAGGGCTGGTAGGCCTTCCAACTCTCCCAGCATTGGGCATGGGCAGAGGAGTGGTTTCAGTAGATCCCGCCTCAACAAGGTGCGCTGTCCAAGCGCTGGGCTTTTTCCAGTCGGGGCTTGCCCACCGCGTTGATCACCACCCGCCAAACATGGGCTTGCCCTGCCCCACACAGGGTCAAGGTGCCGGCCTGAAAAGAACCCGATGTGCTTTGGCTGCGGCCTTGCGGACCGTAAGAGATGTAGCGGTTCACCGTGGCGTTACCTTGCAGCTTCAAAAAGCCAGGCAAAGCCTTTTGCACTTGCAACACGGTCTCAGCCGCCTCGCGGCGACCGCTGTCGTTGCCGTCAACAAACACCACCCAGCCTTGCGACCAAGATCCTGACGGCGCGCAGTCCTCTCCTGCATCGACTGCTGTCGCACGCACGCACAGGGTTACCCGCCGCTGGCGCCGCAAGGCCTCAGAACGCGCCAGCAGCAGGCTGGCCTGCAATTGCTCAGCTTGGCTTTGCATCTGGTGTTTTTGCCGCAAGCCTTGAAGGCTTGGAGCCGCCAAAGACAGCAGCACCGCCAGCAGGGCCAGCACCACCAGCGCTTCAAGCAGTGTGAAACCTCGGTCGCGCATAACTTGCCCTCCTGTTTGATCCGTGAAAACCTGCAGCCGGTTGACTTGCCCAAACACGCATGCGGCTTAGCTGTACAACTCATTATTAAGTATTCACAATAGCCATTTTCAAACAAAAGACTGACATGAAGATGCCCGCAAGCTGTCAAACCACGGGTACAGCCGCCCAGTCATCGGGCTGGACCTTGAGTGAGCTGATGGTCAGCCTGGCCTTGGTGGCCGTTTTGGCGGCCGTGGCATTGCCCGCGTTTCAGGAACAGCAGCGACAGACTCGGCGCAGCGATGCACAAAGTGCCTTGCAGCAACTGCAACTGGCCCAAGCCCGCTGGCGTGGCACCCAAAGCAGCCATGCCAGCGATTTGGCCAACTTGGGCTGGACCAGCGACTTGTCCCCTGGCGGTCATTACCGCCTCGCAATCGAAGACGCCAGCAGCGAGGGCTACAGCCTGATCGCGACCCCCATCGGGGCGCAAGCGCGCGACAGCGCCTGCGCACCCATGCGCCTGCAACTGCGGCACATGGCCACCGTGGTGCTCAGCAGCGGGGCCGATCTTGCGGGCGATCCAGGTCGCTGCTGGCGGCAATGAGTCCACCATGCCCAAACGGTCCCGTGCTGACACCTGCGCATCGCAGCCCATGACTGAGGACTCCAAGGTTTTTTGCGGTAGGGGCCATGCCTGTGCTTGTACAGCCAGCGCTCAACAAGGCGAAACTCTGGTGGGCTTGTTGGTGGGTCTGAGCGTAGGATTGGTGGTACTGGCCGCTGGCAGCCAAATGTTGGCGCAGCACCTGCAGGGACATCGGCTGGCACTGCAAGACAGCCATCTGCACCACGACCTGCGCTCGGCGATGGACACCATCGCCCGAGAGTTGCGCCAGGCGCAATCGCTTGGACAAGCTTGGCGTGAACGTGCCAAAGCCCATTGCGCAGACGCTTTTTGCGCAGGCCAGACCGACTTGCTGGTGCAGGGCCAGCGCATCAGCTTTGGACAGGACCGCAACCAAAACGGCCTGCTGAACAACAACGAGTGTTCAGGCTTTCGATTGAAGGACCATGAGTTGCAGATCCGCACCGCCTGCACACCCGAGGTCTGGACCGATTTGACCGATGCAGGCAGCCTGAAAATGACCGACGTGGCTTGGCAAGTGCACTGCGAAAAACGCGGGCGTTGGGTGGCGCGCTGGGTCACGGTGCAGCTGAGCGCGCAGTGGCCGCGCGATGCCACGCGTGCCCTGAGTCTGTCGCAAACCGTGTCGCTGCGCAACGACGTTCCCGCCACGCCTTGGCCTGCGGTTTGTGGTGCCGTTCCATGATCCAGCCAAGCAAGCTACACCGTCCATGCGGCCCCTCGGGGCACGCAGTGCAAGACGGCGCCATCAGCTTGCTGGTTGCCATCAGCTTGGGGCTGCTGGCCAGTCTGGCCAGTTTTTACAGCGCCCGAAGCGTGCTGATGGACCGGCTGGCCAGTCACAACCAAAGCCAGGCCGCTCAAGCGCGACTGGCCGCCGAAGCGGCCTTGGCCTGGGCGCGGGCCGAAATGCAGCGGCAACACGCCAGCAGCCCGACGCCACCCGTTTGGGGCCCAAGCCCAGCCGCCGCGCCCTGCCCTGCGGCTTTCAGCGGACCACGCTGGCAGTGCGTGGCCTTGTTGCCGCCTGCACACCCGGGCTTGCCTGACGCGGTGGTCCAGGTGATGGCCGTGCGAGACCTGGTCCGCTCACCCCATGTGGCCCAATTGCTGGCCAGCGCCAGTCTCAAAGATGGCACAAGCCGAGCGCAGGTTCAGGCCCACGTGTTCATCCCCACCGTGGCACCAGCCCCAGAACATCCCAATACGGCCGCCGTGGTGCTCAATGGCTGCGCCGCGCCAGCAAGCGGTGCTGCGGTCAGCGTGTGTCCGCTCGGCAAAACAGGCATTGCCTGCAGCGGCACGGCAACCGGTGCAGCGGTGCACAGTTTCTGGTTGACCGATAAAAACAACGACGGCCTGATCTCCACAGCCGAGAGGCGCAATTGCTTGGCTTTTGGCGCAGAACATTTGCCCACAGGCGGCACACTCACCGAACCGGCCACCGCCACGCCCCGCACAAACTGCGGCAACCAAGCCTGGAGCAGCGTGTTGGGCGACATCACCCCCGAGCAGATCAGCGCCTGGTCTGAGGCGCAATCGCGCAACGGCCTGAGCACCCTGAGCCAGCCCGCGCGCAGCGTCTACTGGGTAGACAGCACCGCCACCTGGAGCCAAAGCCTGGGCACTCCAGAGGCCCCGGTGCTGGTGGTGTTTTCGGCCCAAGCCTGCGCCCAACGCTGCCCGTCCATGGCCCCGGGTGTGCGTGTGGTGGGCACGGTGGTTCTGCAAACCCAATGCCAGGACGACAAAGCCCGGGCCTGGCACGCCGGGCACATTGAAGGGCAACTGGTGGTCGAGTCCGGCTTGCCCGAGTTGCAAAGCGGCAGCCGGATCGAGGCCCGCGAACTTCACCAATCCCCTCACCGATTGCCCTGGCCCCCGGGCATCGACGCGCGGCAGGTACAGCGTGTGCCTGGCAGCTGGCGCGAGGGTGAGCCATGAAAGCCGCTTCCGCCAAATGCCGCGCGCCTGGCCAGCCACCCCACGCCAACTCAGGGCGCACAGCCCAAGGCATGGCGCTGATCGAGGCGCTGGTGGCCTCGGCGGTGCTGGGCATTGGGTTGGCCGCTGCCACGCGCCTGACCCTGCACAGCCTGCTCACTGCCAGTGAAACCCGGCAACACACCGTGGCCCTCGCTCTGGCCCTGGATGCCATGGACTGTCTTCAGTCCAGCCGCTCTGGCTGCTCACTGCAGGCCTCCACCACGGTGCAGGGCACCACCTACAGAATGCAAAGCCAGGTGCAAACGCGCCCCGGTCTGGCCTTGGAGGACCTGCAGGTGCGCGTGCAGTGGCCCACTGTCGGACCGGCGTTAGGGGCCACAGGTGGAGGCTTTGGCGGGAACTCGCCCGGGCAGGCCCAGCCGCGCATGGGCGAACTCACCCTGCACAGCAGCCGCGATGCGGTGCCCGCTTGGCTTGGCGTATCCTTGCCATGATTTGCTGCACCCGTCTTTCGCTGTGACCCTCTCGAACCCGACACCCCAAGCCATGAACTTGGCCCTGAACCTGGCCCGCCAGGGCCTGTGGCTGACCTCGCCCAACCCGCGTGTGGGTTGTGTGATCACCGCCGCCGACGGCACGGTGCTGGGCCAAGGCCACACCCAGCGTGCAGGTGGCCCTCATGCCGAAATCATGGCCTTGCGGGACGCGGCCGAGCGTGGGCACCATGTGCACGGTGCCACCGCTTGGGTGACGCTGGAGCCCTGCGCCCACCACGGGCGCACAGGACCTTGCTGCGACGTGCTGGCGGCGGCGGGCATCGCCCGCGTGGTGGCGGCCCTGACCGATCCCAACCCCCAAGTGGCGGGCCAAGGCATGGCGCGGCTGGCGGCTGCGGGGGTGCAGACCCACATCTTGGATGCGCAGGATGACACCGCCGTTGAGGCCCGTGAATTGAACATCGGCTTTTTCAGCCGCATGGAACGGGGCCTGCCCTGGGTGCGGATGAAGGTGGCCGCCTCTTTGGACGGACAAACCGCCCTGCAAAACGGCCAAAGCCAGTGGATCACCGGCCCCGAAGCCCGCACCGACGGCCATGCCTGGCGCGCCAGAGCCTGCGCCATCCTGACCGGCATCGGCACTGTGCTCGAAGACGACCCTTTGCTCAATGTGCGCGGCATGGACACCCCGCGCCAACCGCACTTGGTGGTGGTGGACAGCCGCCTGGACATGCCCCTGAATGCCCAACTGCTGGACACGCAAGGCACGGGCGATCAGGCCCGGCAAATCTGGGTTTACACCGCCACCACAGAACATTTGGACAAACGCGCCGCGCTGACGGCACGCGGCGTGACCGTGATCGACTGCCCCGGCCCCGGCGGCAAGGTCGATCTGGCGGCCATGCTGCGCGACCTGGCCCGGCGTGAGATCAATGAGCTGCATGTGGAAGCCGGGCACAAGCTCAACGGCTCCTTCATACGCGAAGGGTTGGTGGACGAATTTCTGGTTTACCTGGCTCCGCAACTGCTAGGGCCCGGCCAAGGCCTGGCCAATTTGCCTGCGCTCACCGAGTTGCATGGCGCTGTGCAGCTGGCCTTTCATGCGGTGGACCGCATCGGACCCGATTTGCGCCTGTTGCTGCGCCGGGCTTGAGGCTGTAAAACCTCGCGTCAGAACGCCAGCGTCTTCACGCCTTGAGCAGTACCCAGCAGGCACACCTGCGCTTTTTGCAGCGCAAACACACCGACCGTGACCACGCCAGGCCATTGGCTGACTTCGGTCTCGAACGCCACCGGGTCGGTGATCGTCAAACCCTTCACATCCACAATATGCTGCCCGTTGTCGGTCACGAGCGGCTGGCCGTCTTTCAAGCGAACCACCGCGCTGCCGCCCATGGCTAAAAACTGGCGCATCACGCGGGCCGTGGCCATGGGGATCACTTCCACGGGCAATGGAAACGCACCCAAAGCACCGACCAATTTGCTCTCGTCGGCGATGCAGACAAACTTTTTACTCTGGGCCGCCACGATTTTTTCTCGGGTGAGCGCCGCACCACCACCCTTGACCATGTGGCCTTGGGGGTCGATTTCATCCGCGCCGTCGATGTAGACCGACAAGCTCTCGACCTCGTTGCTGTCAAACACCGGAATGCCCAGGGCTTTGAGGCGCACGGTGGAGGCTTCGGAACTGGACACCGCGCCTTTGATCTGGTCCTTCATGGTGGCCAGGGCGTCAATGAATTTGTTCACCGTGGAGCCGGTGCCCACGCCAACGATCTCCCCGGGAACAACGTATTTCAGGGCGGCTTGGCCCACCAGGGCTTTGAGTTCGTCTTGGGTCATGAAAGGGGCTCGGTTGATCAGGCAAAAAGGCGGGCCGAGGTTTGCGACAATCGGAGCAACCGATACCCACGACCCTGCACCAGCCCGGAATTATCCAATGTCCCTGATCCCCTACGCCTTCGCCCGCCCCTTTTTGTTCAAAATGGACCCCGAGGCGGCCCACGACCTGACCATCGAAGGCTTGGCCCGCACCCAAAACACCCCGCTCGACTGCGCTTACCGCCAGCCCTTTGTGGCGCAACCCACCATGCTGGCAGGTCTGCACTTTCCCAACCGTGTCGGCATGGCTGCGGGTTTGGACAAAAACGCCCGCTGCATCGACGGTCTGGGTGCCATGGGCTTTGGCTTTGTCGAAGTCGGCACCGTCACGCCCAAAGCGCAACCCGGCAACCCCAAACCCCGCATGTTCCGCCTGCCCGAGGCCAACGCGCTGATCAACCGCTTGGGTTTCAACAACGACGGGCTCGATGCCTTCATCGCCAACGTCAAGCGCTCCAAGTTCCGCCAGCAAGGTCGCCTGCTGGGCCTGAACATTGGCAAGAACGCCGCCACACCGATTGAGAACGCGACCCACGACTATTTGATCGCCTTGGCAGGTGTGTACCCGCATGCCGACTACGTGACGGTGAACATCTCCAGCCCCAACACCAAGAACCTGCGCGCCCTGCAAAGCGACGAAGCGCTGGACGGCCTGCTGGGCGAACTGGTGGCGCGGCGCGAAGAACTGGCCACCGAACATGGCCGCCGCGTGCCCATGTTCCTCAAAATCGCCCCCGATCTGGACGAGACCCAAGTGGGCGTGATCGCCGCCACCCTTCAAAAGCACGGCATGGACGGCGTGATCGCCACCAACACCACCTTGGCGCGTGACGCCGTGAGCGGCTTGCCCCATGCCGAAGAAATGGGCGGACTGTCAGGTTCGCCCGTGCTGCAAGGCAGCAACCGCGTGATTCGGCACTTGCGCGCCGCTTTGGGCAAAGACTTTCCCATCATCGGCGTGGGCGGTATCCTGAGCGGGCACGACGCGATTTCAAAAATAGAAGCTGGGGCCGACGTGGTGCAGATTTACACCGGCCTCATTTACAAAGGCCCGGCGCTGGTGACCGAAGTGGCGAGCGCGTTGCAGCAGATGAAGCGGTGAACGCTCAGTCCTTGAAGTACACCAACTGGTGCGTGCTCGCCAGCAACTGAGCTTCGGGGCTCCACAGCTCGCCGGTCTGGTCAAAGTAGCCGTGGCGGTAGTTGAGCGCCTTGGCCACACCCAGCACATGGCGTGTGCCCACCTGCGCCAGCAAAGCACTGTCGGCGTGGAAATAGGTGGTCATTGACACCGTGCCAATGAGGGCACGGCGGCGGCGGCGGATGTAGATGCGCGGGAAAAAGCTGTCGCTGATGGCCGCCAAAGAAACAAAGTCCAGCGCCCGCTCGGGCTCGTCGCGCACCCACAGGATGGAGCGCGAATGGGCTTGCTCTTGCTCGTCAAAGACTGCGGGGAATGCGCCTTCGACAAAGCGCATGTCATAGCGCTGCAGCCAGACGGGCATGCCTTTTAAAGGCATGCGGGACACCGCAACGGGTTCGGGGAGCTTGCTGGGCATCACCGCTTCGACATCCGACCAGGTCTCGCGCCGCACGGCAAACACCGCTGTGGCGGTGGCCACCACCCCTTCAGCCTGGTGCGCTTCGATGATCCAGTGCTGGGTCGAACGGTTGGTGCGCACGGGCCGCGCCACAAATCGGATCGCACCATCGGCCACCGGGGCGGCAAAGTTGACCGTCAAAGCCACGGGTTCACCCAAGCGCTCAGGGTGCAGCATGGCCGACTGCAGCAACTGCGCAGAAGTGGTGCCACCAAAGGGCCCGACCATGTTGGCATAAGCCGGATGGGTCGCGCCCGTGAATTCGTGGGGCGTATCCGCAAGTGCTGATGCGCGCAGGTTAATGGCTTCGTCAAAAGGATGCATGCGGAAAATGAGGCTGGTGGATCACAGGTTCTTCGCGACGAGGGCGCTGCACCCAAACGTTTGACAATGGCCTTGTCTCAATGGGAGCCGCGACCCCGCGGCAGCCAAGAGCAGCATAGGTGCAAGCCCAAGCTTGCCCTGTCTCTCAAGCGATCAGCCCAACCGAGCACAGACCTCGTCAGCCATCGCCAGCGAGCTGGTCAAGCCCGGTGACTCGATGCCCAGCAGGTTCACCAGACCGGGCACGCCGTGCTCGGCGGGGCCCTGGATCATGAAGTCGGCCGCCGCTTCGTGCGGGGCGTTGATCTTGGGGCGCATGCCCGCATAACCCGCCTGCAAAGCGCCATCGGCTAAACCCGGCCAATACTTGCGCACCTCGGCATAAAAGGCATCGCCCCGGCGCGGTTCCACTTGCAAGTCCGTGGGGTCCTCGACCCATTGCACGTCAGGACCGAACTTGGCTTGCCCGCCCAGATCGAGCGTGAGGTGAACACCCAAACCGGCTTTTTCGGGCACGGGGTAAATCAGGCGGGAAAACGGTGCCTTGCCCGCCAGCGTGAAGTAGTTGCCTTTGGCGTAATGGGCTTGGGGCAAGAGGCTTTTGTCCAGCCCGTCCATCCGCCCGGCCAGCGCCACGGCGCTCAGCCCTGCCGCGTTGACCAACACCTTGCAGGCCAGCTTGGTGCCGTCTTGCGTGGTCACACGAATCGGGTGCGTGGCGGTGCCCTGCCGCACGCCAATGTGCTGCACGGGCGAGACCAGCGCCAGCAGACCGCCCGCGTTTTCCATGTCGCCTTGCAAGGCGAGCATGTAGCCGTGGCTGTCAATCACCCCGGTGCTGGGCGAGAGTAGCGCCGCTTCGCAAGCCAGCGCAGGCTCCAGCGCCTGGGCCTGAGCAGCCGTGAGTTTTTGCAAATCGTGCACGCCGTTGGCGGCGGCCTTGGCCATGATGCCGTCCAGCGCCAGCACTTGCTCGGGGCTGGTGGCCACGATCAGCTTGCCCAGCTGTCTGTGTGCCACGCCGCGCTCAGCGCAATAGGCGTAGAGCATTTGCTTGCCTTGGACACACAGCCGCGCCTTGAGCGAGCCAGCCGGGTAATAAATGCCCGCGTGGATGACCTCGCTGTTGCGCGAGCTGGTGCCGGTGCCGATGGCGTTTTCCGATTCGACCACCAGCACCTCGCGGCCCGCGAGCGCCAGCGCCCGACCCACAGCCAGACCGACCACCCCGGCCCCGATCACAACAGCTTCGATTTGTTCCATGGGCAGCATTGTGGCTCAGACGTTGAGAGTCTTGAAGCAGTGACACCCGCAAGACAGACACCCGCAACGCACACTGGCAGACTGCCTAGCATTCAACAAGGAGACCGTTTCATGTCGCTGTTCGATCTGAAAGGCAAAGTCGCTGTCGTCACCGGCTCCAGCCGGGGCATTGGCCGATCCATCGCACACCAGTTGGCCCTGCAAGGCGCCAAAGTGGTGGTGTCCAGCCGCAAGCAAGACGCCTGTGAAGTGGTGGTCAAAGAGATCCAGGCTGCAGGCGGCGAAGCCATGGCCATTGCGGCCAGCATTTCCAGCAAAGAGCAGCTGCAAAACCTGATCGCGCAGACCCGTGAGATTTGGGGGGTGATCGATATCCTGGTGTGCAATGCAGCCACCAACCCCTATTACGGTCCGGCCACGGGCATGAGCGACGAGGTGTTTGACAAGGTGATGCGCAACAACGTGCTGTCGAATGCCTGGTTGTGCAACCTGGTCTACCCCGACATGAAGGCCCAAAAAGACGGGGCCATCGTGATCGTGTCGTCCATTGGCGGCTTGCACGGCTCGTCGGTCATCGGCGCCTACAACCTGTCCAAGGCGGCCGACATGCAGTTGGCGCGCAATCTGGCGGTGGAATGGGGGCCGGACAACATCCGCGTCAACTGCATTGCACCGGGCTTGATCAAGACCGACTTTGCCAAGGCGCTGCACGAGGACCCGGTGCTGAGCGCCAAATACAACAGCCAGGCCCCTATGCGCCGTATGGGTGAGGCGGATGACATTGGCGGCATCGCGGTGTTTTTGGCGAGCCCGGCGGCCAATTATGTGACCGGTCAGACCGTGGTGGCCGATGGCGGGATGATGATTCGCTGATTCGCTGATTCGCTGATTCGCTGATT
>NZ_JBILQU010000208.1:0-2842 GCF_044373035.1 Limnohabitans sp.
ACGCGACAGGCCAAAAAATCGTCAGCTACGGCACCAGCAGTTATGGCTACGACATCCGCTGCGCCCCTGAGTTCAAGGTGTTCACCAACATTTACAGCACGGTGGTGGACCCCAAAAACTTCGATGAACGCAGCTTTGTGGACATCCACAGCGATGTCTGCATCATCCCGCCCAACAGCTTCGCGCTGGCCCGCACCATGGAGTATTTCCGCATACCGCGCAACGTGCTGACCATTTGCCTGGGCAAGAGCACCTATGCCCGTTGCGGCATCATCGTCAACGTGACCCCGTTCGAGCCTGAGTGGGAAGGCTATGTGACGCTGGAGTTCAGCAACACCACGCCGCTGCCCGCCAAAATTTATGCAGGCGAAGGCTGCGCCCAGGTGCTGTTTTTTGAGAGCGACAAAGACGATGTTTGTGAGACCAGCTACAAGGACCGGGGTGGCAAATACCAGGGCCAAGTCGGCGTGACGCTGCCCAAGACCTGAGATTTCAGCCCTGCGGTGCCATCTGCAGCGGTTCAAAAAAGGCCAGCTTCGGATGGCCTGGCTATGACGGATTGGTCTAAATTTTCAAGCGCCTGGCGCAAGCGCAGTGCGTGCGCTTGTAGCACTTCGCGCACTGGGTCTTTGCGAGGCCAGGACAGCGTAATGCCGTCGTTGGCATGGCGCGGCACCACATGCATGTGAAAGTGAAACACGGTCTGGTCACCTTCTTTGCCATTGGCTTGCAGCAAAGTCAGGCCAGGTGGGTCAAAGCTGGCCATCACGGCCCGGGCCACGTGGTGGGCGGTGCGCATCACGGCCGCCGCTTCGTCGGCAGTCAGCTCCAGCAAGTTGGCCGCGTGGCGTTTGCTGGCCACCAGCACATGCCCGGGGTTGACCTGACCCAGGTCCATGAAGGCCAGGGTTTGCGCGTCTTCAAAAACGATGGCGGCGGGGATCTCCTTGGCCACCAGCTTGCAAAAAATGCAGCTGACGGGCGGGGAGTTGTCGACAAACATGGGCATGTGGGCATCCTGCTGGGCGGAATGGTTGAGGCGTTGAAGCAGGCAGGATTTTGCACGCAGCCAGCCGTTGGCGGCAGGGCAGCTGTCCTCACATCTGCCCGGTTTTCACATAGCGGCTGTGCCAGCTGAGTGCCTCGTCCAGCAGGTGGGGAGTGTGCAAGCCCGATCCGCTGCGCCGGGCGCGAGCCATGTAGTCGTGCAAAGCAGGCCGAAAGTTTGGGTGCTCGCACTGCTGCACGATGCACGAGATCTTGCCGCCCTTGGCCAGCGATGGGGCCATGAAAATCGACAAATAAGCATTGCGCGCAAAGTCGCCCGAGCCGCCAATGCCGTTCATGATGGACGAGCCCAGGATGTGGCTGGAGTTGACGTTGCCATATGCGGTCCTGCGGCTGCGTCAGACCAATGGGCAGGCGGTGTGGCGTCGGGTGGGTGCCATGGTAAGTGTCGTGCATGCCCTCCAGCGCCAGGCTTTGGTGCAGATTCACCTCCAAAAAGATCTGATCGGCCTGGTCCAGCCAGGTTTTGTTGTTGCCCACCGAGGTCGACGGGATCAGCCGCCCCCCGGCAAGATGCCTGCCACCTCAACCACGGCCATATCCAGGTGGCCCAGCAGACCAGACCAAACGGCCTGCGCCACATGCGACAAATGCATGTCGTTGTAGAGCATGTGCCCGGCGTTGATCTGTTGGCGGCAGGTTGGATCCGACTGGTAGGGCAGGCGCATCTCGATGCCCTGAGCCCGAGCCAAAGCCCCATCGTGTTCAGGCCCTGTGGACGCCCCGGTCCAAAAACCGATCCGCGCCTGCGTTTGCCCCGCCGCATGCAAAGTCGCCAGCCGCGCGGCCAGCGCCTGAGGCACCGCCTTAGGGTAAGCCGCGCCTGTGAAGCCGCTCATGCCCACATTCGCCCCGACCGAGATCAGGGCCGCCGCTTCGTCAGCTCCCATCACTTTGGCGTGCAGGCTGGGGTCTTGCAGGCGTTCGGCCAGGCCGGGCGGCAGGGGCATGAGGAGTTTCCAGTCCAAAAAGTCCAGTATGTCCCCAGTCCTGGCCTGGATCCTTGCGCCAGCGCAAATGGGCGATTCACCCAGGGCGTGCCTGGCGGCTTATCTGGATTTGCGCATAAGCAAAGAACAAATCAATGGTTTGAAACTGCGACAAAATTGACCACAATGCCAAATTTTGATGGCTGCAAGTTAGGCGCACCCTGGGCAGTCACTGAAGCATCAGCCCGACCCCGTGGCCTTTTGCAGGACAATCGTGCGGCAATTGAGACATTCGAAGAAAAGACACCATGGCCAAAACAGCACCACCAGAAGACAACGTCCTGACCGAATCGGAGGAGGTTTTTGAAAAAGCCGCCGATTTGTTTCGCGTCATGTCCGCCCCCATGCGCCTGCGCATCATCAGCGCCCTGTGCAACGGCGAAAAGAATGTGGGCGAGTTGCTCTCCGAGATCGACACCACCCAGCCCAATATGTCGCAGCACCTGAACACCCTCTACCAAGCGGGCGTGCTGGGCAAGCGCCGCGAAGGTGTACAAATTTACTACCGCATCGTCAACGAGCGCGTCGTCACGCTGTGCCGCGCCGTGTGTGTGCAGATCGCCAGCGAAAGCGATTGAAAGATCAACGTCAGTTTCAGGCCGGGTTTTTACGGGCATGCTTTTTCTCTGGTCCCGGCTAATATCCATACTTAAGGAGCAACGAATGAAAAAACACTTGGTATTGATGTCCGGCCTGCTGGCTTGCACCCTGAGCTGGGCCGACATCAAGGTGGTTTACCACCTGAGCGAAGGCATCCCCCAGGCATCACGGGCCATGGGCAACAT
>NZ_JBILQU010000084.1:0-12595 GCF_044373035.1 Limnohabitans sp.
GACCTTTGAAGAGGCGCTGGTGCGTGGTCTTGTGGCCGCAGGCCTTTCATGCACGAGGCCAGGCGCACAGCTCGCACAACCCAAGGCTGAAGATATTGATGCGGCCCTAGCGACTTACCAGAACTTACACAGAATTTAACAATGGGCTTGGGCTGTTGGATTTAGGTTGTCGGCAGCTGGGCCCTATGAAGATTCGCAGTGAAGAAGAGCAGTTCCACTGATCTGATTGAAAGCCGTCAGAAAGGGCGCTTGGATCAAAAGCCATCCGATGCGAAAGTGTCAGATGGTTTTTTTGGTATGGCAGCGCAATTCATAAAAAAAGCCACCCCTGTGGGTGGCTTTGAATTTTTGTCCTAAGGCGCTGGCTTCAGGCGGCCGCAGCCAAAGCTGCGTTGAAGGTGGCGCTGGGGCACATGACGGCCTTGAGCTTGTCATGCGACGGGAAAAAATAGCCCCCGATGTCCACCGCATGGCCCTGAACGGCATTGAATTCGCTCACGATTTTCTTTTCTTGTTCGGTCAGGGTTTTGGCCAGCGGTGCAAATTTGCTTTGCAAAGCCAGATCGTCCATTTGAGCGGCCAATTCCTGAGCCCAATACATGGCCAGGTAAAACTGGCTGCCCCGGTTATCCAACTGACCTGTCTTGGGAGAAGGGTTTTTGTTGTTGTCCAACAATTTGCCGGTGGCCGCATCCAGGGTTTTGGCCAAAATAACGGCTTTTTTGTTACCTCGCTTGAGGCCCAGGTCTTCCAATGAAACGGCCAAAGCCAGGAATTCACCCAGCGAGTCCCAGCGCAGATGGTTTTCTTCCACCAGCTGCTGCACATGCTTGGGGGCAGAACCCCCGGCCCCGGTCTCGTACATGCCGCCACCGGCCATCAAAGGCACGATGGACAGCATCTTGGCCGAGGTTCCCAATTCCATGATCGGGAACAGATCGGTCAGGTAGTCGCGCAAAATGTTGCCCGTGGCGCTGATGGTGTCAAAGCCGCGTACCACGCGCTCCAATGTGTAGCGCATCGCACGCACCTGGCTCATGATTTGAATTTCAAGACCCGCAGTGTTGTGCTCGTGCAGGTACATCTTGACCTTGGTGATCAGCTGGGCTTCGTGTGGGCGGTACTGGTCGAGCCAGAACACCACGGGCATGCCGGAATTGCGTGCACGCGTGACGGCCAACTTGACCCAGTCACGGATCGCCGCGTCTTTGGTCTGGCACATCCGCCAGATGTCGCCTTCTTCCACGTTTTCAGACAGGAGCACTTCGCCCGTGTTGATGTCGGTGATGTTGGCCACGCCATCTTCTTGGATTTCAAAGGTCTTGTCGTGCGAGCCGTACTCTTCGGCTTGCTGGGCCATCAGGCCGACGTTGGGCACGGTGCCCATGGTCTTTGGGTCGAACGCGCCGTGCCATTTGCAGAAGTTGATCATCTCCATGTAAATGCGGGCAAACGTCGACTCGGGCATCACAGCCTTGACGTCTTTCAAGCGACCGTCAGCACCCCACATCTTGCCGCCGTTGCGGATCATGGCGGGCATGGAGGCGTCCACGATCACGTCGTTGGGCGAGTGGAAGTTGGTGATGCCCTTGGCCGAATCGACCATGGCCAGCTCAGGGCGGCCTTCGTGGCAAGCGTGCAGATCGTGCTTGATTTCGTCTTGTTTGGACTGAGGTAAGGTGGCCACCTTGGCATACAAGTCGGCCATGCCGTTGTTCACATTGACGCCCAATTCCTTGAACAAAGCGCCGTGCTTGGCAAACGCGTCTTTGTAGAAAATCTTCACGCAGTGGCCGAAAACGATGGGATGGGAGACCTTCATCATCGTGGCCTTGACGTGCAGAGAGAACATCACGCCTGTCTGGTGGGCGTCTTCGATTTCTTTCTCGTAGAACTCGAGCAGCGCCTTTTTGCTCATGTACATGCTGTCAATGACTTCACGGTCGAGCAAGGCTACTTTGGGCTTGAGGACCATGGTTTTGCCGCTTTTGGTGATCAGCTCCATCTTGACCTCACGGGCGCGGTCCAACGTGATGGACTTTTCTCCGTGGTAAAAGTCGCCCGCGTGCATGTGCGAGACGTGCGAGCGCGAGGCTTGGCTCCATTCCGCCATGCTGTGCGGGTTCTTGCGGGCAAATTCCTTGACGGCCTTGGGTGCGCGGCGGTCAGAGTTGCCTTCGCGCAGCACCGGGTTCACAGCCGAGCCAATGCATTTGGCATAGCGCGTCTTGATGGCCTTTTCTTCGTCGTTTTTAGGGGCGTCCGGATAGTTGGGCAGTGCGTAACCCTTGGACTGCAGTTCCTTGATGGCGGCTGTGAGTTGGCCTACCGATGCGCTGATGTTGGGCAGCTTGATGATGTTGGTGTCGGCGCGCAGCGTCAGGCGTCCCAGTTCGGCCAGGTTGTCAGGGGCTTTTTGATCCGCCTTCAGGTGATCGGAAAACTCCCCCAGGATACGGCCAGCCAGCGAGATGTCGCTGGTTTCGACCTCAATGCCTGCCGGCTGCGTGAAGGTGCGAACGATGGGCAGGAAGGCTGCGGTGGCCAACAGGGGCGCTTCATCCGTCAAGGTGTAAATGATTTTGGTGCGTGCTTCAGGCATGGTCATCGTGGTGTATTTTTACAACATGAAAAGGGAGGCCACCATCTTAAACCAAGCCTGCCGACATTCGCCTGACAAATGGCCAACTTCATTCAAGGTTTTTATGTCACAGCGATATGCTGCGGTCCTCATCGACCCAACGAGCCCGACGTCAAGTGCCCAACAAGCCTGTTGTCGCTTGGATTTGTGGGAAAATCCTTATTGACGCCTCTTCCCTTCATTCAGCGCGGTCATTGACCGCGTTTTTGCATTCAATTTCATGGTTCAGATCACGCTTCCCGACGGTTCATTGCGCGAATTTCCTGGCCCGGTCACCGTGGCTGAAGTGGCAGCTTCTATTGGCGCTGGCTTGGCCAAAGCGGCCTTGGGTGGCAAGGTCAATGGTCATCTGGTCGACACCAGCTTCAGCATGACCGCCAATGCCCAGTTGTCCATCGTGACCGCCAAGGACCCTGAAGGCCTGGAATTGATCCGACATTCCACGGCGCACTTGTTGGCTTATGCGGTCAAGGGCTTGTTTCCTGAGGCTCAAGTCACGATCGGTCCCGTCATTGAAAACGGGTTTTATTACGACTTTTCCTACAGCCGTCCCTTCACGCCTGAGGACTTGGTCACGATTGAAAAGCGCATGACCGAGCTGGCCGCCAAAGACGAGCCCGTGACGCGTCGTGAATTGCCACGCGATGAGGCGGTAGCCCACTTCAAGGCCATGGGCGAGCATTACAAAGCCGAAATCATCGGCAGCATACCGGCCGACCAAACGGTCAGCCTGTACCGCGAAGGTGATTTCGAAGACCTGTGCCGCGGCCCGCACGTGCCCAACACCGGCAAACTCAAACACTTCAAACTCATGAAGGTTGCCGGTGCTTATTGGCGTGGTGACAGCAAAAACGAGATGCTGCAGCGTGTGTATGGCACCGCTTGGGCCAGCAAGGAAGACTTGCAGCAGTACCTGTTGCGCCTGGAAGAAGCCGAAAAACGCGACCACCGAAAGCTGGGCCGCGAGTTGGATTTGTTCCACATTGATGAGCACGCCCCAGGTTTGGTGTTCTGGCACCCCAAGGGTTGGACCGTGTGGCAGGCCGTGGAACAATACATGCGTCAGGTCTACCGGGACAGCGGTTACCATGAAGTCAAAGGCCCGCAGATTTTGGACAAAACCCTGTGGGAAAAAACGGGCCACTGGGACAAATACCGCGACAACATGTTCACCACCGAGTCGGAAAAGCGCGATTACGCGCTCAAGCCGATGAACTGCCCGGGGCACATCCTGATTTTCAAGCAAGGCATCAAGAGCTACCGCGATCTGCCGCTGCGCTACGGCGAGTTTGGGCAGTGTCACCGCAACGAGCCTTCCGGGGGCTTGCACGGCATCATGCGCGTGCGAGGCTTCACTCAGGATGACGGTCACATTTTTTGCACCGAGGACCAGATCCTGCCCGAGTGCGACACCTTCACCCAGGTGCTCAAGAATGTGTACGCCGATTTTGGCTTCAGCGACATCCTCTTCAAAGTGTCCACGCGCCCGGCAGCCCGGATCGGCTCGGACGAGCTGTGGGACAAGGCCGAAAAAGCACTGATGGACAGCCTTCGCCATTCCGGTTGCGATTTCGTGATCTCTCAAGGCGATGGCGCTTTTTATGGCCCCAAGATCGAGTACACCCTGAAAGATGCCATCGGCCGTGAATGGCAGTGCGGCACGATCCAGGTTGATTTCAACTTGTCTGAGCGATTGGATGCTGAATACGTGGCCGAAGATGGCACGCGCCAGAGGCCGGTGATTCTTCACCGCGCCATCGTGGGCAGCATGGAGCGTTTTATTGGTATTTTGGTCGAGCAGCACGCCGGGGCTTTGCCCACTTGGCTGGCCCCCCTCCAAGTTTCTGTGCTCAACATCACCGATGCACAGTCCGATTACTGTCGTGAAATCGCTGCAAAACTGCGAAAATCGGTGTCAAATCAAGGCCTTAGGGTTCAAGTGGACCTGCGAAACGAAAAAATCACGTATAAAATACGAGAGCATTCGTTGCAAAAGCTGCCTTATATTCTTGTCGCTGGCGACAAGGAAAAGGCAGCAGGTACCGTCGCTGTGCGCGCCCGGGGTAACCAAGACCTCGGTGTGATGTCGATCGATGCGTTCATTGAACTCATTGCTGCCGACATCGCTTCTAAAGCCTGAAGGTGAGTTTCGCCACAAGCTTTGGCCCGTGGGCACAAAGACGGTTGGGCTGCTTTTTGCAGTTTTTTCCGTAAAGGATTGAGTCATCGCTACCGAATTTCGTGATCGTCGCCAACGCGAAGAACGTAAACACCGTTTGAACCGTGAAATCATGGCCCCAGAAGTCCGTGTTTCCGGCCCTGAAAATGAACCCATGGGCATCCTGTCACTTGCAGAGGCCTTGCGTCTTGCTGGTGAAATGGATGTGGACTTGGTTGAAATTGCCGCCACCGCCAGCCCGCCTGTGTGCCGTCTGATGGACTACGGCAAGTTCAAGTACCAAGAGCAAAAGCGTGCGGCAGAAGCCAAAGCCAAGCAAACTGTCATTGACATCAAGGAAGTCAAGTTCCGCCCGGGTACGGACGACGGTGACTACAACATCAAGATGCGCAACATTCGCCGGTTTTTGACCGATGGTGACAAGTGCAAAATCACTTTGCGCTTTCGTGGTCGTGAAATCACCCACCAAGAGTTGGGTTTGGCGCTGCTCAACCGAATTCGCGACGATTTGGCCGATTCGATCATTGTGGAGCAGTTTCCTAAACTGGAAGGCCGCCAGATGATCATGATGATCGCGCCTGGCCGTAAAAAGCCTGCTGTGGGTGGTAAGACTGCAGATGTTTCTGCACCTGCAGAATCGGCTTGAAAAGAATTTGACTGGCTTTCGGGCTGGTTGAATCAAGAGCTGCCTTAGGGCGGCTTTTGTTAAAAGTGGCTCGGGGCCAACAAGGCTGCAAATTTTTTGCAGACGCCTCACGAGCACAATCAAAGGAGCATGAATATGCCCAAGATGAAGACCAAAAGCAGCGCCAAAAAGCGCTTCCGTGTTCGTCCCGGTGGAACTGTTAAACGCGGCCAAGCCTTCAAACGTCACATCCTGACCAAGAAGACCACCAAAAACAAGCGCCACCTTCGCGGTGCAGTGGCTGTGCATGAGACCAATATGGGTCACATCGCTCAGATGCTGCCCATGGCTGGCCTGTAATCACTGACGAACAAGGAGAATAACTATGCCTCGCGTTAAACGTGGTGTAACGGCACGCGCCCGTCACAAGAAAGTTTTGGCCCTTGCAAAAGGTTTCCGCGGTCGCCGCGGCAATGTCTTCCGCATCGCCAAACAGGCGGTGATGAAGGCTGGCCAATACGCCTACCGTGACCGCCGCACCAAAAAGCGTGTGTTCCGTCAGTTGTGGATTGCCCGTATCAACGCCGCTGCGCGCGAATGCGGTCTGACCTACAGCCAGTTCGCCAACGGCCTGAAGAAGGCTGCCATCGAAATCGACCGTAAAATGCTGGCGGACATCGCCGTGCACGACAAGGCCGCTTTTGCTGGCATCGTGAACCAAGTCAAAGCCAAACTGGCTGCAGCTTGAGTCCATGAGTGGCGTGGGCCTTCGGGTTCATGCCGCGCACTCGATCAAAGGGATTGAGGCTCACAAAAGCTTCAATCCCTTTTTTATTTTGTCATCTACGAAATTCCCATCATGAACGAGTTGGACGCCCTGGTTGAATCCGCCCGTCAGAGTTTTGCGCAGGCACTGACACCTGCTGACCTCGAAAATGCCAAAGCCCAGTTTCTGGGCAAAACCGGTCGCATCACTGAGTTGATGAAGGGCATGGCTGCGCTGAGCGTGGATGACAAAAAAACCCGTGGTGCAGCCATCAACCTCGCCAAGCAGGCGATCGAGGCGGCTTTGAACGACCGACGTCAGGCGCTGGTCGATGCCGAGTTGCAAGCCCAGCTCAAGGCCGAAGCACTGGATGTGACGTTACCAGGGCGCAGCAGCAATGTGGGTGGTCTTCACCCGGTCTCGCTCACGCTCGAGCGGGTCGAAAACATTTTTGGCTCGATGGGCTTTGAAGTCGCTCAGGGCCCCGAGATCGAAACCGACTGGTTCAACTTCACCGCGCTCAACACGCCCGAAGACCATCCAGCCCGCTCCATGCATGACACCTTCTATGTCGAAGGCGGCCATCTGTTGCGCACGCACACGAGCCCGATGCAAATCCGCCATGCGGTGCAGCACGTCAAACGCTACAAGAACCAACTCGACGCTGGCCAAGGGATGCCCGAAGTCCGCGTCATCGCGCCAGGCCGCACCTACCGTGTGGACAGTGATGCCACCCATTCGCCCATGTTCCACCAGTGCGAAGGCCTGTGGATCGGAGAGAACGTGAGCTTCAAGGACCTGAAGGTCGTGGTCACCGATTTCTGCCGTACCTTTTTCGAAAGCGACGATCTGGTGCTGCGCTTTCGTCCCAGCTTTTTCCCCTTCACCGAACCCAGTGCCGAGATTGACATTCAGTTCCAAGCAGGCCCTCTGGCCGGTCGCTGGCTCGAAGTGGGCGGCTCTGGCCAAGTGCATCCAAACGTGGTGCGCAACATGGGTTTGGACCCCGAGCAGTTCATTGGTTTTGCCTTCGGCATGGGCATGGACCGTTTCACCATGTTGCGCTACGGCGTGAACGACTTGCGCCTGTTTTTTGACGGCGATGTGCGCTTCCTGAGCCAGTTCCAGTAATTCCCTCCCAAGTCCGACACACGAGACACGAGCCATGCAATTTCCCGAATCCTGGTTGCGCGAGTTCTGCAACCCGCCCCTAACGACCCAGCAACTGGCCGAAACCCTGACCATGGCCGGTCTTGAAGTGGAAGAGATTGAGCCTGTGGCCCCGCCGTTCACCCACATCGTGGTCGGTGAAATCAAGGAGGCCGTGCAACACCCCAATGCCGACCGTCTGCGGGTGTGTCAGGTGGACGTGGGGCAGGGCAACCTGCTGAACATCGTTTGTGGCGCGCCCAATGCCCGCGTGGGCATCCGTGTGCCGTGTGCCATGGTCGGTGCCGAGTTGCCGCCCGGAGCCGATGGCAAACCTTTCCTGATCAAAGTCGGCAAATTGCGCGGCGTCGAAAGCCAGGGCATGCTGTGCTCCGCCAAAGAATTGCAAGTTGCAGACGACCATGACGGACTGCTGGAGTTGCCCGCTGACGCCCCTGTGGGTCAAGACATTCGCCAGTACTTGAACTTAGATGACACACTGATGACGCTCAAGCTCACGCCCAATCTGGCGCACTGTTTGAGTGTTTATGGCATCGCCCGCGAAGTGTCAGCCCTGACCGGCGCGCCTTTGAAGGCCCCAACTTTCCCTGCGGTGGCCACACAGGTCAGCGACAAGCTGGCTGTGGAAGTGCACGCAAATGAGTTGTGCGGCCGTTTCAGTGGCCGCGTGGTCAAGGGTGTGAACACCCAAGCCCAAACCCCGCAGTGGATGGTCGAGCGCCTGGCGCGTTGCGGCCAGCGCAGCGTGAGCCCGCTGGTGGACATCTCCAACTATGTGATGTTTGAGTTCGGCCGTCCTTCGCACATTTTTGACCTCGACAAAATTCACGGTGGCTTGCACGTGCGTTGGGGCCAGCCCGGCGAAACGCTCAAACTGCTCAACGGCAACACCGTGACCGTAGATGGACAAGTTGGCGTGATCGCCGATGACAGCCAGGTCGAATCCCTCGCGGGCATCATGGGTGGCAACGCCACCGCCGTGTCCGACATCACCCAAAACATCTACATCGAAGCGGCTTTCTGGTGGCCCACTTCGATTGCCGGCCGTTCGCGCCGCTACAACTTCTCAACCGATGCCGGTCACCGTTTCGAGCGTGGCGTGGATCCGCAACTGACGGTGGAACACATCGAGCGCATCACCCAGTTGGTGCTGGACATCTGCGGCACGCCCGAGACCCAAGTCGGCCCTGTCGATGACCAGATTCTGAACCTGCCAGCGATCACGCCCGTCACGCTGCGCGTGGCCCGTGCTGTCAAGGTGATTGGCATGCCGCTCACACAGCAGCAGTGCGCCGATGCGCTGCGCGGCCTAGGCTTGCAAGTGACTGAAGGGCAGGGCACCGTCACCGTGACGCCGCCCAGCTTCCGCTTTGACCTGCAAATTGAAGAAGACCTGATCGAAGAAGTGGCTCGCATGGTGGGCTACAACAACCTGCCGACCAACCCGCCTGTGGCCCCTATTACCGCCAAGGTGCGCCCAGAAACCGAGCGCAGCCCGTCCGCCGTGCGCCGCGCCATTGCCGCTTTGGGTTACCAGGAAACCATCAATTACAGCTTTGTCGAAGACAACTGGGAGCGCGATCTGGCAGGCAATGCCAACCCGATCCGCCTGCTCAACCCGATCGCCAGCCAGATGAGCGTGATGCGATCTAGCCTGATCGGCTCGCTGCTGCAAGTCGTGAAGTTCAATGCCGACCGCAAGGCCGATCGCGTTCGCGTATTCGAGTTGGGGCGGGTGTTTTTGCGCAATGCCGCGGTTCAAAGCAACGACACCACAGTGGAAGGCTTCGACCAGCCCATGAAAGTTTCAGGCATGGCCTGGGGTCCGCTGGAGCCGCTGAACTGGACCGGCAAGTCGCGGCTGGTGGATTTTTTCGACGTCAAAGCCGATGTCGAACGCCTGCTGGCCCCGGCCAAAGCCCAATTCGTGGCCGCCGAGCACCCCGCTTTGCACCCTGGCCGTTCGGCCCAAGTGCTGCTGAATGGTGTTGTGATCGGACATGTGGGTGAATTGCACCCGCGCTGGCGTCAGGCCTGGGACTTGCCGCATGCGCCTGTCGTGTTCGAGTTGGATCTGGATGCGGTCACTCAGCGCAGCGTGCCCGTGGCCCAGTCCGTGGCCAAGTTGCAAGCGGTGGAGCGCGACATTGCCGTGATCGTGCGCGAGCAGGTCACCCATGCCCAGTTGATGCAGGCCATCCACAGCGCCCCGACCCGCGGTTTGCTGCGCCATGCGGTGCTGTTCGATGTCTATCGCCCCAAGATGGATGCCGCTGGCGGCTTGGCTGTGGGTGAGAAGAGTCTGGCGGTGCGTTTGAGCTTGCACAGCGATGAAGCCACCTTGACCGATGCCCAGATCGAAGCCGCAATGGGTGCTGTCATGGCCAGCCTGTCTGAGCGAATTTTTGCGCGTTTGCGTACCTGAGAGCGTGCCATGCAAATCAGTTTTGAATCCCTGGAAACCCCGGCCCTGACCAAGGCGCACCTGGCCGATTTGCTGTTTGAGCAGATCGGCTTGAACAAGCGCGAGTCCAAGGACATGGTCGATGCGTTCTTTGACCTGATGGTGGACAGCCTGATTGCGGGTGACGATGTGAAGATTTCCGGCTTCGGCAATTTCCAGATCCGAACCAAGGCAGCACGTCCCGGGCGCAACCCGCGCACCGGAGAATTGATCCCGATTGATGCACGTCGTGTCGCGACCTTCCATGCCAGCCATAAACTCAAGGCCTTGATCCAGGGCGATGCCGTTGACGACGAGGGTGTGGAGACGGTGGGCCGCTGAATCATTCCTGATTGGAGTGCCCATGTTGTTCAAGTTCAAATCTCAAGCCACCAGCGACCTCATCATGTTGGAGGGCGATGGGCGCAGGCTGTTGAAAATCATGCTGGGTCACGACCCTGAAAAAGGCATTATTTTGGTGAAGGACCTGCCTGCGGCCATTGCCAAGCTGGAGGCAGCTGTCGCCCAGGACGAGGCGGCCCGTTTGCAGCGCACCCAGGAGGCGCAAAGAGCTTTAGCGCCAAAAGACAGCCCGCAACACGCCTTTGGCGAGGCCCTGAACCCGGTGCGTCTTGCGCAACGGGCGAGCCCCATGCTCAAGATGCTCAAGCACTGCGCAGATGACTCAGCCGACATGGTATGGGGTGTTTGAGCCTCAGGTTGGCCGCTTGCTGAATACGGTGCCACCGAGTTTGGCACCGGGTTTGATTTGCCGTTTGGCAAACCAGCCTTGGTTCATCTCCAATACAAAGCGCACGGGTTTGCTGGAGCAGTGCGAGTCGTCGCTTTGCGGCTGCATGTCGGCCAAGTTGACGATGGTGCCATCGTCTTCAACAAAAGCAGCAGTCAAAGGAATCAGGGTGTTGCGCATCCAAAAGCATTGGGTGGTCGCCTGTTCAAACACGAACAGCATGCCCTCGTGAAGCGGCATGTCCTTGCGCCACATCAGACCGATCTGGCGTTGCTCGGGGGTTTGGGCCAATTGCACATCCAGGCGGTGCATGCCGGCCGTCAACTGCGTGCGGGCCAGGCCCAATTGAGGTCCAGGGTTGGACTGGGCGGATGCAAGAGGTCCGGCCAGCAGCAGGCTGCAGGCAATCCAAAACTCAACGCTCAGCCTGAAAAGATTGCGTGCCATGCTGAATGAAGAGCGACAAGGCGTAAAGAAGACGGTGGTCATGGTCGGGGGAGAGAAAGCAGTGAAGAAGCAGGCCCAAGGATAACCCTGGCCAGTGTGGATCCGTTCAGGAGACGGTCACATTCCGGGAAAAACCCTGCGCCAGCCGCTTTTCAGCAATCAAGGGGTGCGGTTACTGGAATCTTGGCCGTTCGCCTCGTCGGGCTCGCCATGGCTTGCCAAAGCGCTGTCTGAGGGCCTCCCAGCAGGTGGCTGGGCGTGTGACGCGGCCTGGATGTTCGCAGCCATCAGGCCCTTGGCACCCTGGGTCAGCTCGAAATCGACGCGCTGGCCTTCTTTGAGGCTTTTGAAGCCCTCCATCTGGATGGCCGAAAAATGGGCAAAGGCGTCCGCGCCGCCGCCGTCGGGTTGAATGAAACCAAAACCTTTGGCATCGTTGAACCATTTGACCGTACCACTGGGCATACGATGTCTCCGTATTTTTTTTAGATGGCTCAGTTTGAGTAATTCATGGCGAATTTGTCAATGTGAGGTTTTCCCGGGGTGCGGCATTTGTGCCCAAGGTGGCCAAGACTTTTCAGACCCCGGGCTCAAAGGGCTTGAAAGCATCGATAGAATGAAATCATGGCAACGAAAAAACCCTCCAATCCCACGCTGCCGACCGTGACCCCGCGTGCGCCCGATGGCGGCGACGCCGTGGTCCTCGAAAGACGTGCTCAGAAAATAGAACCGCCCCAGATGTACCAGGTGGCGATGCTCAATGACGACTTCACCCCGATGGAATTCGTGGTGATGGTGATCCAGGAGTTTTTCAGCAAAGACCGCGAAGCGGCCACCCAAATCATGCTCAAAATCCACTTGGACGGCAAAGGCGTGTGTGGTGTTTACTCACGCGACGTGGCCGCCACCAAGGTCGATCAGGTGCTGGATGCAGCCAAACAGGCCGGTCACCCGCTGCAATGTGTCAGTGAACCCATTGAATAAGTCGGTATGCCCCCCACTTCATATTCGTCTCTTTTACTCAGCAAGGCATAAGGAAATCACATGATTGCCCAAGAATTGGAAGTCAGCTTGCACATGGCCTTTGTTGAAGCCCGTCAACAGCGCCACGAATTCATCACCGTTGAGCACTTGCTCTTGGCCCTGTTGGACAACCCCAGCGCGGCCGAAGTGCTGCGCGCTTGCGCTGCCAACATCGATGATCTGCGCAAAGCCTTGAGCAATTTCATCAAGGACAACACCCCGCAGGTCGCCGGCACGGAAGAGGTGGACACCCAGCCCACCTTGGGTTTCCAACGCGTGATCCAGCGCGCCATCATGCATGTGCAGTCCACAGGCAACGGCAAAAAAGAGGTCACGGGCGCCAACGTGCTGGTGGCTATTTTTGGTGAAAAAGACTCGCACGCCGTGTATTACCTGCACCAGCAGGGCATCACACGTTTGGACGTGGTCAATTTCATTGCCCACGGCATCCGCAAGACCGATCCGCCCGAGGCGACCAAATCCGACGCGCCCGCGAGCTCCGAAACCGAAGAGGCCAGCGGTGGTGAGCGCAACGAAAAAGCCTCACCCC
>NZ_JBILQU010000209.1:0-2840 GCF_044373035.1 Limnohabitans sp.
ACCAGCGCAAAACGCTTGCCAAAAGGCGCGGCACCCGCATCGCGCAAGAGCTGCGCGCCCTGGCTTTGGGCGATGCGCTCGACCAAGGTCAGGCCAATGCCCAGACCCGTCTCGGCATCAGGTGCGCGGACGGCGCTGAAGTCACCGCCATCGTCGCTGACCGACAGCGTCACCTGGCCTGAGGCATCGCGGGCCACGCGCACCTCGACGTAGGTGCCCGCCGGGTTGTGGCGCAAGGCGTTGTCCACCAGGTTGCGCAAGGCCAGCTCCAGCAAGGTGGACTGCCCGGGCAGCGCCAGAGGCTGCTCGGGGGCTTCGAGCGCGATGTCCTGACCCAACTCGTGGGCCAGCGCCGCATGCTCTGACACCACACGTAGCCCCAAGGCGCACAGGTCCACAGGCTCAGAGGGGTCTGCGGACAGGCTTTGGGCACTGGCCAAGTCCAACAGTTGCGACAGGATGCGCCCCGCACGCAAAGCGCCCTGCTCCACCGCCTGCAAGGCTTGGGCTTGTTCGGCGGCTGAGCCGTGGCGGGCCAGCCGGGCCTGCAGCACCAGCGCGGTCAATGGGGTGCGCAGCTCATGGGCCACATCGGCGGCAAAACGCCGCTCACGCCCGATCTGGGCATGCAGGCGAAGCACCAAAGCGTTGATGGACTGAACCGTCACGCCCAGTTCCCGATAAGGCTGCTGCGGCACCAGGGTTTGGCCAGCATCGACATCGAGCGCCGCGATATTGCCCGACAAACGCTGCAAAGGCAGCAAGCCGCGACGAATGGCCGAGGCCAGCATCAGCGCCACCAAAGGCAAGAACACCAGTGCGGGCAGCAAGATGTGCTCAGAAATGTCGGCGGCCAGCGCTTCACGCCCTGCCGGGTCCATGAACACGGCCACGCGGCGCACAGAGTCACCACCCGTCGACTCACCCACGTACACGCGCCAATACTGCGTAACGCCCTGCATCGCCAAACCCAGCGTCTGATGGCCCAGCGCCAGTTTCGTTGGCCATTGGGCGTGCACACCGTGCGAGTCCCAGACCAGGCGTTCGTCCTGCCACACGAGCACATGAAACTCAGGCGCGTAGGCGTTGGGCGGATGCTGTGCCAAGGCTTTGGGCAGTGCAACCTGTGGCGACGCATGGGATTGGGATGCATCAGGCTCAGGCAAGAGCGCGTTCAGCGGCTGACTGAGCAGCAGTTGCGCGGCCGACACCAACAGGCCGTCGCTGATTTCTTCGGCCTCGTGGTAGCCGGTGGAATAGGCCAATCCGGCCAGCAAAAGCCACAGCGCCACGACCGCCCCCAAGGCCCAGGCCCAAAGGTAGCGCCATAGCGAGCGGGGTTGGGGCTTGCCAGGTTCGAACTGCGGATTTGTGGCTTGGCCCATCAAACCGCTCCTTTGTTTTCTGGCACCGGCACAAAATAGCCCACGCCGCGCACCGTCTTGACCAGGCCATCGCCGAGTTTGCGGCGCAGGTGGTGCATGTGCACTTCCAGGGCGTTGCTGTCCAGCGCTTCGTCAAAACCATAGAGCGCCTGCTCCAACCGCTGGCGCGACAGCACCTGCCCGCTGCCGCGCAGCAGTGCCAGCAGCAAGGCAAATTCCTTGGCCCGAAGCGCCACGCTCTCGCCGTTGCGCACCACCGTGTGGGCGGCCGGGTCGACCACCAGATCGCCGTGGCGCAGCAGCGGCGAGGCGCGGCCTTCGCTGCGGCGCAGGGCCACGCGCATGCGGGCCAGCAGTTCCTCAGGCTCGAAGGGCTTGACCACATAGTCGTCGGCCCCCTCGTCCAGCCCGGCCACCCGGTCGGGCAAGGCATCGCGGGCGGTCATGATCAACACCGGCATCACGCTGCCCGAGCGGCGCACCTGGCGCAGCCAGTCCAGGCCGTCGCCATCGGGCAGGCTCAGGTCCAACAGCACCAGGTCAAAGGGCTCCACGCGCAGTGCTGCCGAAGCCAGTGCCAGCGTGGACGTCACGTCCACCGCATAGCCGCTGGCCTTCAATGTCGCGGCCAAGCCCGTGGCAATGCCCGCGTCGTCTTCCACAATCAATACCCGCATCGTCCCAGTCCCATTGGCGTGAGTGGTCATTTGTTGAGGCTCGATTGTCTCAGGTGTGGTGTTCATGGCGCACACCTTGTCACAGGGACTTTAAGCCTGGCTTAACCCGGGCGGCATTTAATTGAACGATGCAGAAATCAGACATGCGAACCCCCGCCAAGGCCCCACTGAATAGGCTGTGCAACGTCAACCCACACCCGCAAGCGCTCGCCAGCCTGTGGCTTTGGGGCACGCTGCTGGTGCTGACCTTGGCATGGGATGCATCGGAAGCCGATCTCAGCGCCATGAACTGGCTGGGCACTCCACAGGGATTTTCCTGGCGTGACCACTGGTGGTTGAGCAACGTGCTGCACACCGGGGCCAAACAATTGGGGGTGCTGATTTACCTTGGGGTGTTGGCGATGTCCGTGTGGCCGCAGGGTATTTGGCGGCAACTGCAACGCCGTCAACGGTGGGAGATCGCTGCGGGAATCACCCTCAGCTTGCTGGTGGTCACCGCCATCAAAAGCATCAGCCTGACCAGCTGTCCTTGGGAGTTGCAGGCCTTTGGTGGGGCGGCCAGCTATGTGTCGCACTGGTCATGGGGCGAGGCCGATGGGGGTGGTGGTGCGTGTTTTCCGGGCGGGCATGCCTCCAGTGCTTTTGCTTTCATCGCGCTGAGCTTGCCGTGGTTGACGTCAAAACAAACCGAACACCAGCGCTTGGGGGGGACAATGACCGCGATGATTGTGCTGAGCGGGTTGGTCTTGGGGCTGTCGCAGACCCTCAGAGGCGCCCA
>NZ_JBILQU010000085.1:0-12505 GCF_044373035.1 Limnohabitans sp.
GGCGCGGTGGCAAAAATCTCGCGGATCGCATCCCATGCACCCACATAGCTCACCGGGTTGGAGCGGGCGGTTTTGCCAATCGGTGACTGGTCCACAAACACCACATCGCTCAGGTGGTCCGCACCCAGCAGGCGGTCGTGCGCGCCGGGTGTTTCGGTGGCTTTGCCAAAGTGGCGCATCAGCGCCGGGGCCAACACGTCCTGGATCAAACTCGACTTGCCCGAACCACTGACACCCGTGATGGTGACCAGGCGCTGAAGCGGAAAGTCCACGCTGATGTTTTGCAGGTTGTGCTCGCGGGCGCCTTCCAGAATCAAACGCGGTGTGCTGTCGCTCACCATGCGCTTGAAGCCCAGGCCGACTTGCTTGCGCCCGCCCAAATAAGCGCCCGTCAGCGTGTCGGCGTTGCGCAGGTCTGCGGTGGTGCCGTCAAAAACGATCTGCCCGCCGCGCTCACCGGGGCCGGGGCCCATGTCGATCATGCGGTCGGCCGCCATCATCACGGCCGGGTCGTGCTCGACCACCACCAACGTGTTGCCCGCGTCGCGCAGGCGGTGCATGGCCAAGGTGATGCGGTGCATGTCACGCGGGTGCAGGCCGATGCTGGGCTCGTCGAGCACAAACAGCGTATTGACCAGGCTGGTGCCCAAGGCGGTGGTGAGGTTGATGCGCTGCACTTCGCCGCCGCTGAGGGTGCGGCTTTGGCGGTCAAGGGTGAGGTAGCCAATGCCCACGTCGCACAGGTATTTGAGGCGGGTGGTGATTTCTTCTAACAGCAGTTGCAGGGCTTTTTGTTCGGCGCTTTTGCTTTGCCCTGGTTCTTTGGAGGTTCGGTCTGCATCAGAGCGGGGGGCGGGCTCCTCATGAGGCGGGGGTACGCCAAAATCGTCGCCCGCCCCCCGCTCTGACGCAGACCTTGTGGTCGATCGAGCGTCTAGCGACATCTCTGTCGCTGCCTGTGTCTGTGCCTTTGCCTGTGCTTCTGTGTGTGCACCCGCCCCTACGGCTTCGGCCGGGGATGGGCTGGGCGACGATTTTGGCGTACCCCCGCCGTATGAGGAGCCCAGCCCATCCCCAGCCGGAGCCTCCCCAGTAACCAGGGACACATGCCCAGAAGCAGACACCCGGTCGAAGAACAAGCGCAACCGGTCTAGCGGCATGATCATCATGTCGTGCAAGCTCAAACCCGGCAGCGCCTCCAACTGCGCGCGGGTCCACTTCACACCTGCGGGCATGAAGCGTTTTTCAACAGGCAACACCCCATCGGCATCTGAATGACTGCCAATGCGCCACAACAAACTCTCGGTCTTCAGACGTGCCCCTTGGCAACTGGGGCATTCGGTGTAGCTGCGGTACTTGGACAAGAGCACGCGGATGTGCATCTTGTAGGCCTTGCTCTCCAGGTACTCAAAAAAGCGCTTCACGCCGTACCACTGGTGGTTCCAGCGGCCCTTCCACTCGGGCGAACCGTGGATGACCCAGTCTTGCTGGGCTTTCGTCAGCTTGTCCCACGGCGTGTCACGCGGAATGCCCGCCGCCTCGGCATGCCGCATCAGGTCGTCCTGGTTTTCTTGCCATGCCGGGGTTTGCAAGGTCTTGATGGCCCCGGCGCGCAACGTGAGCTTGGGGTTGGGAATGACCAGGCCGTAGTCGACTCCGATGACGCGGCCAAATCCCCGGCAGGTCTCGCACGCGCCCACGGCCGAGTTGAAGGAAAACATCGACGGGATCGGATCGGTGTAGCGCTGGTCGCTGTCGGGGCAATGCAGACCTGTGGAAAAGCGCCAGATGTCGAAAGCGGGCTCAGAGGAAGAAGATAAATTGGGATCTGACCCCAATTTTTCTACATACACATTCAGACGACCGCCACGTTTGAGGGCCACTTCAATGGCTTCGACCACGCGGGCTTTTTCGGCGTTGCCGATGCGAAAGCGGTCGGCGATCACGTCCAACATTTTGCGCGGGCCGGTGGGGGTGGCCACTTCGCGCTCGGCCTGCACCTTGGTGAAGCCGCTGGCCGAGAGCCATTGCTCAACCTGCTCGGCGCTGGTGTTGGCAGGCAGCTCGACCGGGAAGGTCAGGTACAAGCGCGGGTCACCCGCTTGCGCGGCACGCTGCGCCAGCTCGGCATAAACCGTGTCGGGGTTGTCGTGGCGTACCGGCTGGGAGGTGTCTTTGTCAAACAACTGGCCCAAGCGTGCAAACAACAACTTGAGGTGGTCGTTCAGCTCGGTCATGGTGCCCACAGTGGAGCGTGAGCTGCGCACCGGGTTGGTCTGGTCGATGGCAATGGCCGGGGGCACGCCTTCGACCTTGTCGACAGCCGGTTTGTCCATGCGGTCCAGAAACTGGCGGGCGTAGGCGCTGAAGGTCTCGACATAGCGGCGCTGGCCCTCGGCGTACAGCGTGTCAAACACCAGGCTCGATTTGCCCGAACCGCTGGGGCCAGTGACCACCGTGAGTTCACCGGTGCGGATGTCCAGGTCGAGGTTTTTGAGGTTGTGCTGACGGGCACCACGGATGCGGATGAGACCTGGGGACATGCTGGGCTTTGGGGTATGGAGGCCAAACATTCTAGGGCCCGCAGCGATGACCCACGCGTTGGCGTGCCTTCTGAGGGTTTATTGACCCACGTCATGAACCAGGCTAGCCCCAACACCCCCCAGGCACATCATCTGCCACAATAAAATTGATTCACCGTTGTGAAGGATCGGCTTTGCGAACAACACCCATGCCCCCTGACCTGTTGGGCTTTTTGGCGCAGCACCGCGTCTGGGGTTTGATCAGCGACAGCGCACGACAAGAACTGTTGGCGCACAGCGAAGTGCTGAGCCTGCACGCTGGCGAACAGGTGTGCAGGGCGGGCCAGTGGAGCGCGCACCTCTGGCTGATCGTGCAAGGCGGTGTGAACCTGGACGACCCCGAATTGGCACAAACCCACACCCTGCTCCCCGGCGAGTCCTTGGGCGCGGGCATGACGCCCTGGCCACTACAGCAAAACTGTCACATTCTTTGCACCACCGACACGCGCTTGCTGCAAGTGCCCGAAGCCATGCTGAAACAACTGCTCTCGCTTGAGCCTGCTTTGGCCCCGTTTTTGCCTTTGCCGCTCAACGGCCGAAACGCAGAGACTGCAGCAGACCGCCAGATCGCAACCCCAAGCCACGACACCCAGTTGCTGAGCATGCGCCTGCAGGCCTTGATCAAGCACACACCAGTGACCTTGCCACCCGAGGCCAGCGTGATGGAAGTGGCGCGCACCATGCGCGAGCGCGGTGTGTCTTCGGTCATGCTGGTCCAGGACGAGCAATTGCTGGGCCTGGTGACTGACCGCGATCTGCGCAACCGGATACTTGCGAACGGGCTGGATCTTTCAACACCAGCGGTCGAAATCGCCACCCTGAACCCCATGACGCTGGACCCACGCAGCCCAGCATGCGAAGCCTTGCTGCTGATGTCCAGGCACAACATCCACCATGTGCCCATCACCCATGGCAAACGCTTGGTGGGCATGGTGACCGCCACCGACCTGACCCAACAACAAAGCACATCGCCGATCTACCTGGCGGGTGACATTCACCGTCAAAACACTCTGGAAGGTCTGGTGAGCATCAGCCGTCGCATCAAACGTCTGCAACAAAACCTGAGCGCCGCGCACACCAGCGCCTACAACACCGGCCATGTCATCACCACCATCACCGACGCGCTGACCAGCCGCCTGATCCACTTGGCCGAAGCCGAACTCGGCCCACCGCCCGTGGACTATGTGTGGGTGGCGGCCGGCTCGCAAGGGCGCTGCGAGCAAACCGCCAAGTCTGACCAGGACAATTGCATGGTGCTCCATGACGCCTACGACCCGGCGCTGCACGGCGACTATTTCAAGGCCCTGGCCCGCCGCGTGTGCGATGGCCTGGCCGCTTGCGGCTACATCCATTGCCCCGGCGAGATGATGGCCATGACCGACCAGTGGCGTCAGCCCCTGCGTGTTTGGAGGCAGTATTTTCATCACTGGATCAACGTTCCGGATCCCAAGGCCTTGATGCTGGTCACGGTGTTTTTTGACCTGCGGGTCGTGTATGGCCAACACGCGCTGCTGCACAGCTTGCGCCAAGAGGTGCTGGCGCACACCGCCAAACAAAGCCTGTTTATCGGGCATGTGGTGAACAATGCTTTAAAACAGCGCCCTCCGCTCAACCTGTTCGGACAGATCGCACTCATCCGCAACGGCGAGCACGCTGGCACTGTGGACCTGAAGCATCAGGCGATTGCCCCCATCGTGGACCTGGGCCGCATTTATGCACTGGCCGCTGGCTTGCACGATGTCAACACCAGCGACCGCATCGAAAAAGCCGCCGGGGCGGTCGATCTGTCCGAGCAAGGCTCACGCGACCTGTGCGACGCCCTCGAGTTCGTCTCCAGCCAACGCATTGCGCACCAGAGCCAGCGCATGCAGCAAGGCTTGGAGCCAGACAACTACCTGCACCTGGCCGAGCTGTCCAACTTCGAGCGCAGCCATCTGCGCGATGCCTTCTCGGTCATCCAGTCCTTGCAGGAAGTCCTGGGCCAGCGCTACCAATCAGGCCTGCTCTAAAAAACCTGGCACCTCAGTACTCCAGGCGTGCGTGATAGGTTTTTTGTGCCGCTTCGCGGGCTTGCCCCAGGGTGAGGATGCCCATCTCGGCCAACAACGGGATCATGCGCAGAAACACCTCGGCCGTGACCAAGGCATCACCCAAAGCGGTGTGGCGACCCAACACCGTGATGTTCATGCGCTGGGCAATGGCTTCCAGGTGGTGCGAATCTTGGTGCGGGTGAATCACGGCCGACAAGAGCAAGGTGTCCAGCACCGGCTGGTCAAAGCGCAAGCCAGTGCTGCGCTCCTTGAGCTGCAAGAACTTCATGTCGAAAGCGGCGTTGTGCGCCACCAGCACGGTGTCGCTGGCATAGGCATGGAAGGAGGGCAAGACCTGCCCAATGCGCGGCTGGCCTTGCACCATGGCGGGGGTGATGCCATGGATCGGGATGGATGCGGCCGGAATGCTGCGCCCCGGATCGATCAGTTGCTCAAATGCGTCCTGACGCAGCAGCTTGCCGTTGACGATGCGGGTGGCCCCGATCTGGATGATCTCGTCGCCTTGCGAAGGGTTGAGTCCGGTTGTTTCGGTGTCAAACACGGTGTAAATCAGACTTCTCAGCGGACGGTCATCCAGCGCGTGGTCGCCTTGCGACATCTGAAACAGGTCAAAGTCGTAGTACTCGGGTCGACTGTCGTTGGGCAGCAGTTGCGCAGACTCAGTGCCCTCTTGCGCCCTCGCCATCGGCAGCACCATCCGGAAGAATGCCTGATGGCGCGAGCGTTCGCGCTCGAACCAGATCACGCCGCCATGGCGGTCCATCACATCGCGCACGGTCAGCGGATTGCGCTCAGCCACCAAGTGCATCGGGTCCAGCTCCCAGCTCATCACAGTTTCGGTGCTCATGGCCTGGCCTGTCCAAACCAGGTCCAGGTGCACCTTGCCCGCCTCCGGCGAACACCCCAAGCGCAGCTGCACAAAGCGCACCTCGAACTCGTCAAACAAACGGCTGGCCAGGTAGGTCAAGGCCTGCAGCAAAGCAAAGCTGTCGACCTTGAGCCAGACCTGCGGATCCACCGCATCCAGCACCACATCGCGCCCGCAGTGCGCGGCCATGTGCCGCTGCGCCGCATGCAACAGGTCGACCCCCAACATGTTTTCCAGCGGCCAGCGGGTTTTCAGGGTTTCATGAGAGCGTGCAAGCAGGTCGGTGATGCGCTGGCCCATCGCGCCAACCTCTTCACGCACCACGCATAAAAACTTCGTGCGCATCTCGGGTGCCAGGTCGTCAAGGGCCAGCATCTCTACAGCGGCCTGTACATTGGCCAGCGAGGCACGCGAGCCCTCGGTCAGATCCAGCAGCAGCTGGTCGCGCCGGGTGTCTTCTTCGAAGCTGTGGGTCACGTTGTCCAGCGTCAACACAAAGCCGTGGATGTCGGTGCCACCTTCGGCCACCTCGCTGCCCGAGCGCACCGGAGCCATGTGCACGCGCAGCAACTGGCCCGAGGCGGTGCTGGTCAAAAACTGGGTGGTAGGCTGGCTGGCCCCACGCGCCATGCGCTGGCGAATGTTGTCCAAACCGTGTGCCAGCAAGGCGCGGTCGAGCACCGCATAAATCGAGCGGCCAATGCCCACCCATTCGGCTCCACCCGCCCCCGAAGCATCGGGTACCCCGCAAGCGCTGCCCGGCATGCGTTTGAACTGCAAACGCGCCCGGTGGTTGAACAGCACGATGCGGCCATCGAGGTTGCACACCACCACGCTTTGGTTCAATTCGGACATGAGCGCGGCCAGGCGGTTGCGTTCTTGCTGCAAGCTTTGGTTGGCCTGGGCCACCTGCGCTTGCACATCGCTGCGCCAGCGGTCGCGCTCAGCGGCCAGCGCGTTGATGGCCTGTGTCAGGCGGGCCATGGCGGGTGAATCTTGCGCCGCCTCGATCTGCTGGCTTTGCGTGGCGGCACTGAGCAGCTTGACCTTTTCCATCAGACGGTCAGGTGCCTTGTCCTCCCGCGCATCATGCAAGTGCCAAAACCACACCGCCAGTCCCGACAGCGGCAATACGGCCAGCAACACCACGGGCCAAACTCCTGACAAAGCCTGAACCACCCCAAAGCGCGCCGCCTCGCCCAAGGTCAGCAGCATCAAGCCCAGCGACAGCGCCGCAAACAACAGGGCCACCGCCACACTGATCGCGGCTTTGAGCGCCCAGTTCATGCCACTGCCTGCAGCATATGGGCCACTTTTTGCGTCAAGCCCTGGGTTGAAAACGGTTGGGTCATGCAGGCATTGGCTCCCAACGTTAGGCCCTTGGCGATGTCGGCCTCGCGGCCTTTGGCAGACAACATCATGATTTGGATGTCATCGCATTCGTGGCAGACACGAACCGCGGCGCAAACTTCATCGCCATTTTTTCGGGGCATCGTCACATCCAGCACGACCCGCGCCGGGTGCAGCTTTGCCAAGGCCTCCATGGCCTCTTGTCCGTCGCAGGCCATGTGCACCTCATACCCTTCACGCCTGGGCAAGGAGTCGAGCGACACCAAGAGGTTCGGATCATCGTCAACGATCAATACTTTGATGGCCATGGCCCCTCCAAAACATCCATAACTGGTTCGAGCCATTCTGATCAGATTCTTCCTTGTTATTCGCATCCAAACCATGCGCTTGGCGACAAAAAACCCATGAGGCATGTCAGTAGAAACACAAAGTAGAATTTGCCAAGAATGTGGCCTCCATTGCGCTCGACAGCACGTTGATTATCTTACCCAACAGATGGGGCATCGGCATGCAGGGTGTAACCTTGTCCACAACAAATGCTTGACTCTTGAAGCCCAAGACAAGTGATCACCATCATCACTGGGCACATAACACAACTGAACTGGATGGGTCTTTAAATAGCCTTGTGCATGATTGAAATACACACACCCTCCGCTGCACTCAAAAAGCGTCAAGGCCGTTTGCGGTTGACCTTGATGCTGATTTGGTTCTGCGCCAGTTTTGGTCCCAGTTTTTTTGCTCGCGACTTGACCATGGACGTCAACGGTTGGCCACTTTATTTCTGGATGGCGGCACAGGGTTCTGTGTTGGTGTTTGTGGCCATTGTGGTGCTCTACGCATGGCTGATGAACCGGTGGGAAGCGGAAGAAGCAGCCAACATGCCACCGAAAAATAATGGCCTGCATGACAAGGAAAATTGAAGACCCATCCGCGCCATTGGACACCCGAGTCAGCGCATGTCGGACCCGTTTGGTCCTGCGCTCAACATGCAAAACCCACCGTTGAATCAACTTCACAAGACGTTTTTTGCTAAGTGTTTTCCCTTGAATTTAGAGTGCATGAGAGAGATGCAAAAGAACCCAAAGATGTCAGGTGCTTGTCAGAAAAATAATTTTCCCGAATGAGGCAGGTGATTTGATCATTCAAAAAAAGGCAGACTGATGCGCAGCTGGTGTTTTGACCATGATTTGCACACTTTGAACTTTTGCAAACTTGCCCATAGAATCAAAAAAAACTGATCTGGTCAACCCGAACTGGAACCTTATGCTGTTAGCTGTTGTCATTGCCAAGAGTCTGATTGAACTGTCTTTGATGTTCATCATCGGGCGTTTCTTGCTGGGATTGCTGGCGGGTGCCAAGCGTGACACCAATGTTTTTTGGCAATTGCTGGATGTGGCTTCCAAGCCCGCGCTTTGGTTCACACGCAAAATCAGCCCCAAACTGATTCTGGACCAACACATTCCACTGGCCACCAGCAGCTGGCTTTTGATCGCTTGGGTGGTGGTGGTGCAATTGAAAATTGAAATCTGTCTTGAGATGGGTATCGCGGCATGTCAGTGAAAACACATCTCCCTCCCGCCCACTCGAACACCTCCAGCCGAGGCCGGTGTTTTTGGTTGCGTCTGCAAGCCAAAGCGCTTCTGGTCGTGGGCATGCGCAGCAAAGCACACGCGGTGTTTCAAGAGATCCTGGATCTCAATCCCCAAGATGTCTTGGCCCTCAACAGCTTGGGTTTCAACGAGTTGAACGATCGGCGCTTGCTTCAGGCTTTGGGTTTTTTCGAGCGCGCTTTGGCGCTCACTCCAGCCAACGCCAATGCGCATTTCAATGTGGGTTTTGTCTGCGAAGAATTAGGGCGCAGCCAAGAAGCAGAACACGCTTTCAGAGCCGCCCTCCAAATTGACGAAAAAATGGACCGCGCCTGGTATGGCCTCGGCTTGGTGCTGGTGCGTCAACGGCGATTTGAAGAGTCCTTGGTGGCCTTTGAGCGCAACACCAAGTTGCAATCCATGAGCCCCTACGCCTGGTACCAAATGGCCCGCGTGCACATGGAAATGCAGAGCCCCGAAAAAGCGCTGGAAGTCATTCGCCATTTGAATGGGTTCGAGCCCAAGGTGGCCGCCCAATTGGTGAGAGAAACAGGCTTGAACCTGGACAGACCCGTTTGACCTCAGCACACCCCACACGCGGGGGGCACCCATTCAAAAGTGACAGTCGGTAGTTTGGTTTTTTAACGAGAAGGAGAAGACAATGCAGCTCACTGCAAGGCACCAGGAATACTGGAGCAAAAACTTAAGAATCACGGGGCTGCTGCTGGCCCTGTGGTTCTTTGTCACGTTCGTACTTTTGTACTTTGCACGTGACTTGACGTTCAGCTTTTTTGGCTGGCCGTTCTCGTTTTGGGTCGCCGCCCAAGGCGCATTGATCGTTTATTGCCTGATCATTTGGTACTACGCCCGCTACATGAACAAGCTTGACGAGGAATATGGCGTTTCAGAAGGAGAAGAATCATGAGCGTTTTCAGCGCTGAAGGCCAAACCCAAGGCCAATTTCAAAAATCCCTGAACAGGGTATTCGCGTTCTACATCGGGGGCTTTGCGGCTTTCGTCATCGTGCTGGCCGTCCTTGAACAGATGGGCATGCCCAAAGAGTACATCGGTTACGCCTTCCTGGCGGCCACCGTGCTCTTGTACGGCGGCATCGGTGTGATGAGTCGCACCAACGACGCGGCCGAATACTATGTGGCCGGCCGACGCGTGCCCGCCATTTACAACGGCATGGCCACCGGCTCTGACTGGATGTCGGCGGCGTCCTTCATCGGCATGGCCGGTACGCTTTACCTGACCGGTTACGGCGGTTTGGCCTTCATTTTGGGCTGGACCGGCGGTTACTGTTTGGTGGCCTTGTTCCTGGCGCCTTACCTGCGCAAGTTTGGCCAATTCACGATTCCTGACTTCTTGGGTGCTCGCTACGGCGGCAACATGGCTCGCCTGATCGGCGTGTTTGCGGCCATTTTGGTGTCCTTCGTGTATGTGGTGGCGCAGATCTTCGGCGTGGGCCTGATCACCGCTCGTCTGACAGGTCTGTCCTTCGACGTCGGCGTGTATGTCGGCTTGGCCGGTATCTTGGTTTGCTCGTTCTTGGGCGGTATGCGTGCGGTGACCTGGACCCAGGTGGCGCAGTACATCATCCTGATCGTCGCCTACATGATCCCTGTGGTCTGGTTGTCGGTGAAACACACCGGCATGCCTGTGCCCCAGATTTCTTATGGCTACTTGCTCGAAAAAGTCACAGCCAAAGAAGAGCAATTGCTCAAAGACCCCAAAGAACTCGAAGTTCGCGGTATCTTCAAAGCACGCGCTGATGCAGCCGCTGAAAAGCTGAAAGATGTGCCAGCAGCCATGGCCGCTGACAAAGAAGCAGCCACCAAAAAGCTGGAAGAGCTGAAGGCCGCCAACGGACCTGCTGCTGACATCAAGGCAGCTGAAACAGCCTTGGCGGCTCTGCCCAAAGATGAAGCGGCTGCCAAAGCGGCCTACACCGCTGCGCGCGCTGCCAATGCACCCCGTGCAGCACCGCCCCTGCGCCATGCTGAGCCCTTCCCAGGCAAAGACGACGCTGCCCGAGATGTGGCCCGCAAGAACTTCTTGGCACTGGTCTTTTGCTTGATGATCGGTACGGCTGCCTTGCCGCACATCCTGATGCGCTTTTACACCGTGCCTTCGGTGCGTGCAGCGCGTGAGTCGGTGGCCTGGTCGCTGTTCTTCATCTGTTTGTTGTACCTCACAGCGCCTGCTTTGGCGGTGTTGGTCAAGTTCGACATCTACACGCTCTTGGTGGGCACGCCGATGGACCAGTTGCCGGGATGGATCGCACGCTGGAACGTGGTCGACCCCTCGCTGATGGCGGTGGCTGACATCAACAAAGACGGTATCTTGCAATTGGCAGAAATCCGGTTGGGTGGAGACATCATCGTGTTGGCCACACCTGAAATCGGCGGCTTGCCGTTCGTGATTTCCGGTCTGGTGGCGGCCGGTGGTTTGGCTGCGGCCTTGTCCACAGCCGACGGCTTGTTGCTGACCATTGCCAACGCCTTGTCGCACGACGTGTACTACAAAGTGATTGACCCCAACGCTTCGGCCAGCAGCCGTGTCGCGGTCTCCAAAACCATTTTGGTCTTCGTGGCCTTGGCTGCGGCTTACGTCGCATCGCTGCGCATGGCGGACATTTTGTTCCTCGTGTCTGCGGCGTTCTCGTTCGCTGCGGCAGCCTTCTTCCCTGCGTTGACCCTGGGCATCTTCTGGAAGCGTGCCAACAAATGGGGCGCCTCGCTGGGCATGGTGGCTGGTTTGGGCATCTCGTTCTACTACATGGCTAAGACGCATCCCTGGATGTACGGCTTGTTCCACAATGGTTCGCTGACGCCTGAAATCCTCAAAGCCAACACTTGGTGGGACATTGCCCCCATCTCGGCGGGTATCTTCGGTGTGCCCCTGGGCTTTGCGGTGATCATCATCGTGTCGCTGCTGACCAAAGCACCCGACCAAGAAGTTCAGGACATGGTCGAGAACGTTCGCTTCCCGAGCTTTGACGGCACCACCTCACAAGGTACTGCTGCGCATTGATAGGTTGGTATTGGCAAGACCTGTCTTGCCAACCTGAACCCTTCCAACAAAAAACCCGATCGCGTCATGCGATCGGGTTTTTTTGCGCCTGACGCCGTGACCCCTTTGCAGGTACAAGTCCTCTTGCGGGTGGATCACAGCAAGTCAAGCGCGGTGACACTGCATGCGGGCGAGCGGGCCATTGTCCGCGAAGCTCTTGTTGAAGTGCGCCGGGACAAGAGGATGTCAAAGGCCTTATCCTTTAAAGTACGACAAGTCATCACCATCGTTTCGAAACTTGCAGCACACAAAACAACCATGAACGACAACACCTTTGACTTCATCATCGTCGGCGGTGGTACCGCTGGGTGCCTGCTGGCCAACCGCCTGAGTGCCGATGCCAGCAAGCGCGTGCTCTTGATCGAAGCCGGCAAAAAAGACGATTACCACTGGATCCACATCCCCGTGGGTTACCTGTACTGCATTGGCAACCCGCGCACGGATTGGCTCTACCAAACCGAGCCCACCGAGGGCCTGAACGGGCGCAGTCTGCGTTACCCGCGTGGCAAAGTGTTGGGCGGTTGCTCCAGCATCAACGGCATGATTTACATGCGCGGTCAAGCGCGCGACTACGACCAGTGGGCGCAGATCACCGGCAACGACGCGTGGCGCTGGGACCAAGCCTTGCCCTACTTCAAGCTGCACGAAGACCACTACAACGGGGCCAATGATTTTCACGGGTCCAAAGGGACCCCATCCGAGTTGCTGAGCTCCTCCAATTTGTCCGAACACGGCTACCTGCACACCCTGCGCGGGCGCAACACAGGTGGTGAATGGCGCATCGAAAAACAACGTCTGCGCTGGGAGGTGCTGGATGCGTTTTCGCAAGCGGCCCAGCAAGCGGGCATTCCGGCCACCGACGACTTCAACCGGGGCAACAACGAAGGTGTGTCTTACTTTGATGTGAACCAACGCAGCGGCTGGCGCTGGAACACGGCCAAGGCTTTTTTGCGCCCCACCTGCGATTCACGCCCCAACTTTGCGTTGTGG
>NZ_JBILQU010000210.1:0-2818 GCF_044373035.1 Limnohabitans sp.
GCGGGTGTCGATGTCAGGGAAGCACTGGTTGACCCACTGAATCAGGGGCTGAATGCGGTCAGCGCGGATGTCCAGGTTGATGCCGTTGAATTCGGCCGTGCCCGCCACGCGGAAGCGGTCAAGCCCTAAGCGGCTGGTGACCAGTTTGGTTTCGTCGTCGAGCAGGCTGACTTGCGGCGCTGCCGCTTGGCTGGCACCGTCGGGCAGGTTCACGGTGATCGAGTAGCCCTTGACGGGGTAGATGTTCAGGCGGTCACCCAACTGCGCGGCCAGGCGGCGGCCGTGCACGCCGGCACACATCACGATGCCGTCAAAGGTCAGCGAGTCGGTATCACCCGCATGCTTGACCTGCACAAAAGCGCTTTGGCCGTTGGCGGCCACGCTCAGGACTTCGTGTTCGTTGAGGATCTTGACGCCCAGGCGCTCGCAAGCCTTGGCCAAGCCATAGGTGAACTTGTGGATATCGCCCGTCGAGTCGCTTTCGGTGAAATAACCACCGTAGTAATTGCCGTGCAGGGTGGGCTCAATGGCCTTGATTTCTTCGGGCGTCACCGCACGACGGGGCAAGCCACCCTGGGCCAGCAATTTGGAGACTTGTCCGGCATGTTCAAAGCCCTTTTTGTCACGGTAAAAATGCAGAATGCCCTCGCGCTTGTGGTCGAACTCGATGCCCTCTGCTTGGGCCCACGCAAAGTGGTGCTCGCGTGATTCGATGGCCAGTTGCGCTGTAGCGATGGTGTTGTCCCTGTACTTGGGCATGGCGGCCATGAACTCGGCCATCCAGCTGAGTTTGTGCCAGGTGGGGGTGGGGTTCATGAGCAGCGGGGCGTCATTTTTGAACATCCACTTCAGGCCCTTGATGATCGTGGACGGGTGGGTCCAGACTTCGGCGTTGGATGCCGAGAGTTGACCACCATTGGCATAGGACGTTTCCATGCCGGGGTAGCGGTTTTTCTCGATCAGGGTGACTTCAAAACCCTGTTGAACCAGGGCATACGCGGAGGTGACGCCAGTGATGCCGCCGCCGATGACAACCATGTGCTTTTTCATGAAGCTTCTCTCGTTTCAACGTCTCAAACAGTGGGACACGCTGCGCACCGGATGTGCGCGGCATGACCCCCTCTGTTTGAAACCTGAGAGATTCACCTCGGGTGAGGCTTGCTCCTGCGGTGGACCCGGGTGACGAACCCGGGGCGCTCTTCAGAGTTTTTGACACGGATGTGCCTGCCTGCATCGGTCCTTTGGCCTGAGAGTTTCCGGGGTGGTTGCTCCTTCGGCGCTGTCTGCGGTGGCGGACAGTCTCTCCCGATGCGGGTATTTGATTTTGAAGTGTGGGTCTTCCTTTGTGGGTGGATCAGGCGTAGTCGCTCAGCGGAATGCAGCTGCAAAACAGGTTGCGGTCGCCGTAGACGTTGTCGACACGGCCCACTTGCGGCCAGTACTTCACGCTGCCCGGCACGCGCTGGGCTTGCGCTGTACCGACTTCTCGGCTGTAGGGCCGGTTCCATTCGCCGCCCAGCAGGCTGTCTGCGGTGTGCGGTGCGTGTTTCAGCGGGTTGTTGTCTTGCGGCCAGCTGCCGTTTTCCACCAGACGGATTTCTTCGCGGATGGCGATCATCGCGTCGATGAAGCGGTCCAGCTCTTGCAGGGTTTCGCTCTCGGTGGGCTCGACCATCAAGGTGTTGACCACCGGAAAGCTCAGCGTGGGCGCGTGAAAGCCATAGTCCATCAACCGTTTGGCCACGTCTTCGGCCATCACGCCGCTGGTCTCCTTGAGGCCTCGCAAATCCAGAATGCACTCGTGGGCCACTCGGCCGTTCTCACTGGCGTACAGCGTGGGGTAGTGGTCGGCCAAGCGCTTGCTGATGTAGTTGGCCGCCAAAATCGCCGCTTCGGTCGCGTGTTTCAGGCCCTCGGCGCCCATCATGCGGCAGTACATCCAGCTGATGGGCAAGACAGCCGCGTTGCCCAACGGCGCGGCACTGACAGCGCCCACGCCATTCACCGGCAAGCCGCCTGTGGCGTGGCCTGGCAGGTAAGGCACCAGGTCTTCCACCACGCAAACGGGGCCGACGCCGGGGCCGCCACCGCCGTGCGGGATGCAGAAAGTCTTGTGCAGGTTCAGGTGGCTCACGTCGCCGCCAAACTCGCCCGGAGCTGCCACGCCAACCAGGGCGTTCATGTTGGCACCGTCCACGTACACGCGCCCGCCATGCTGGTGAACCAGCTCGCAAAGCTGCTTGACCTGTGTCTCGAACACGCCGTGTGTGCTGGGGTAGGTGATCATCACCGCAGCCAGGTTCGCGCTGTGCTGTTCGCACTTGGCTTGCAGGTCAGCCATGTCCACGTTGCCGTTCTCATCGCACTTGGTCACGACCACGGTCATGCCGACCATCTGTGCGCTGGCGGGGTTGGTGCCGTGGGCGCTGGACGGGATCAGGCAAATGTTGCGGTGGCCTTGGCCCTGAGCGCGGTGGTAGGCCTGAATGACCAAGAGACCGGCGTATTCGCCTTGCGATCCGGCGTTGGGTTGCAGGCTGATGCCTTTGTAGCCGGTGGCCTGGCACAGCCAGTCGCGCAGTTGCTGGTCCAGCAGTTGGTAGCCTGCCAGTTGTTCGGCGGGGGCAAAGGGGTGCACGCCCGCAAACTCGGGCCAGGTGATGGGGATCATCTCGCTGGTGGCGTTGAGCTTCATGGTGCAGCTGCCCAGCGGGATCATGCTGCGGTCCAGCGCCAGGTCCTTGTCGGACAGCTGTCGGATGTAGCGCAGCATGCCGGTCTCACTGTGATAACGGTTGAACACCGGGTGTGTCAGGAA
>NZ_JBILQU010000211.1:0-2805 GCF_044373035.1 Limnohabitans sp.
AGGCCTCCGCCCAAAATCACGATGTGCGCCTGCGTTTTGGTTTTGGCCGCCTGGGCAACGGGCGCAGCGCTGGCCAAAACGGCTGCGCCTGCCGAGCCCAGCAACCACTGGCGGCGGCTCAACGCGGAGATTGAAGCGCGGGTGAAGTTGGGGGTGTGGGTGGGGGTGGGATTCGTGGCCATGCTGTCTCCTCGTGCAGAGGCAGCATCTTGGCAGCTTGAAACGCAAACGGCTTGAGGCAAATCAATTCTTGGACAAGAAGAAAAATGTCTGCGATTGCAGATATTTTCTATACATCATCAGGTTTTTCTACAAAATATCTATGATCATAGAAATTCTGATTGCCATAGACGCACCAAATGACATAATGTCTTTGATCTCAGACATTTTTATGAAACACAGCATCCACACCACAGAAGAACTCGGCCTGGTCATTCGGGCCGTGCGCAAAAGCACCCGAGTGCGTCAAGACGACCTGGCCGCCTTGGTTGGTGTCAGCCGCCAGTTTGCGGTTGACGTCGAAAAAGGCAAGCCTACGGTGCAGATGGCCCGCGTGATGCGTTTGCTCAAGGAATTGGGCATCGAGCTGAGCGTGGACATTCCATTGGCCGCTGCGCAAGAGCTGGAGCGGCTGCGGCTTTGCCGCGAAGCTGCCACCCAACGCACCAAGGACGGCAGCCCATGAGAAGCCTCAACGTCTTCTCGGGTCAGCGCTTGGTTGGCCAGTTGCACGAAGGGGACGACCTTTGGCGCTTTGACTACGACACAGACTGGGCGCAAGCCTCTGACAGTTTTGACCTGGCACCCGGCTTGCCACGCACGTCGATGACACACGCAGATGGCGGCACATTGCGACCTGTGCAATGGTTCTTTGACAACCTGCTGCCCGAAGAGCTGCTTCGGCAAGCCATCTCCAAAGAAGCGGGCATCCAGGGCGAAGATGCTTTTGCGCTGCTGCAATACCTGGGCTCGGAATCGGCGGGATCACTGACTTTGCTGCCGCCGGGTGCGGCATTGCCCAGCACCAGCGCATGGCGCGACTTGCCCAACACACAACTGAGCGCTCGAATCCACCATCTGCCCCGATTGACGCTGACCGCGCATGCGCCCAAGCGCATGTCTTTGGCGGGTGCGCAGCACAAGCTGCTGGTGGTCTACCACGGGAACCAGCTCTATGAACCAGAGGGGGCAACACCCTCCACCCACATCCTCAAACCCAACCACCCGGATACCGACGCATACCCGGCATCCGTGCTGAATGAATACCTCACCATGCGGCTGGCCAGGGCCGTGGGCCTGCCTGTTCCAGAGGTGCACATGCTCTATGTGCCAGAGCCCATCTATGTGGTGCAAAGGTTTGACCGGGTCACGGCAGAGCCCGATGTGCCCGGCGCGCGGCCAGCCTTGAACGTGCAACGCAAGCACCTGATTGACGCCTGTCAGCTGCTCAACAAATCACGCACCTTCAAGCACTCGGGTGCCTCCATTGCGGCGCTTCAAGACATCGTCAACGCCACCACCAACAAAGCCAATACACGACTCATGCTGTTTCGTTGGCTGGTGTTCAATATCGCCGTGGCCAACGACGACTGTCACCTGAAAAACCTGTCCTTCTTCATGTCGCCCGAGGGCATTCAGCTGGCCCCACACTACGATTTATTGGCCACCAGTGCCTACTACACCCGCGCATTCGCCAACGAAAAAGCCACCTGGCCAGACGTGCGAATGGCGATCCCATTGGGCCAAGCCAACTTTTTCAGCCAGGTCACCCACCGTTTGGTGCTCGATGCCGCACTGGCGCTGGGGGTACCGGATGTGATTGCGCGACGCATCATCCGTGAAGTAATCATCCGCCTACCGCAAGCGCTGGGCAAAGAGTTGACCGAAATTCGACGGCTTCATACACAGGCGCCGCAAGCGGCTCGCGTTTTCCTGGGGGCTCAAGACAGGCTGCTGCGGGTGTTCGACAGCATCATCTTGCAAGACATGTTGGGGCGGTTGCGGGGGTGAAAAAGGACTGAGACAGACCCATCGCAGTCAAGGCTTGCGTTGCTTGCTCTTTGAGGTCATCGTCCGCCCGGATGTGCAGCATGGAAGTGTGTGTTGGCATGGCGGTTGCACATGGATTTGGAATGGCCTTGTGTCTCATTTCAGATTCCATCCAACCTGCACGGGCATGACAGCCTCCGGTCTTCTTTCTTGTGGGGTGTCGCGGTGCTTGTAGATCGGTCGGCTGGCGCATCCGCCGCGCTGCGCTGGCTCAGCGCTGCAACAACGCCTCGTTCGCAATCTCATAGCGCCTGCCTTGTTTGTCACAAGGCTTGAGGGCACCGTCGCGCACCAAGGCGCTGATTTCGCGGCTGACGGTTTCGAGTTTGATGTCGAGCATGGCACCCATGTCGTCGCGCGCAAAAAACGAGGTGATGCTGGGTTGGTCGGGGTCGCGCATTTTCAGGGCCAAGGCGGCCACGCGTTGGCGGGCCGAGCCGAAGTTCAGGTCGGCCAGCCAGTCGTCGGCGTCTTTCAGGGCGTGCTGCCACTTTTGCATCAGGCGCTTGTGCAGGCGGGGCGAGTTGGACGACAGGTGGTGCAGCACCGACAGCGGGATACGGCAAACCTGGGCTTCGACCAAGGCGATGGCTTCGCTGTCGTAGCGGGCGGTGGCCAAGGCTTCGAGACCGATCACGTCGCCCGGGCGCAGCACCCGCACGATGCGTTCGCGGCCATCGGCGGTGGTACGCACCAGTTTGACCATGCCTTTGCGCAAGGTGAACACGCCCACGGCGGTTTGGCCCTCGGTGTACA
>NZ_JBILQU010000212.1:0-2798 GCF_044373035.1 Limnohabitans sp.
TGCATGATCTGGCCCTTGAAAAAGCCGGTTTGTCGCAAAACATCGCCACTGCTCACCAACAATTGCAGGCGCTACAGCAGCAGCAGATCGCCCTACAACAGCAACTTGGTCGCATCGAAAACTCCAAGCTCTACCGCTGGACCCGTCCACTGGCGAATTTCAAATACTCCTTAGACGGCTTGTTGGGTCGCCGCCCCACACCCTCCGATATGCCCCCGGCGATGCCCGACCTGTTGACCGCCAGCGCTCCGGCCCACAGCGCCTTGCCACGCCCCAACACCCCTGTGGACGTGATCATTCCGGTTTACCGCAGCCTCGAAGACACCCAACGCAGCGTGCTTTCAGCTCTGGCCAGCCCCTGCCAAACCGCCTGGCACCTGGTGGTCATCAACGACTGCAGCCCCGAGCCCGAAGTCAGCCAATGGCTGCGCGAGTTGGCTGCACAAGAGCCCCGCCGCATCACCCTGCTCGAAAACGAAGAAAACCTGGGCTTTGTGGCCACCGTCAACCGGGGCATGCGCCTGCACCCCGACCGCGACGTGCTGCTGCTCAACAGCGACACCGAAGTCGCCAACGACTGGCTCGACCGCATCCAGCGCGCCGCCTACAGCCGCCCCCAAGTGGCCAGCGTGACGCCGTTCTCCAACAACGCCACCCTCTGCAGCTACCCCCGGTTTTGCCAAGCCAACGACCTGCCCGCAGGCCACACCACCGCCAGCCTCGACCAGCTGTTTGCCACCCATCTGGCGGGCCACGCGGTCGAAGTGCCCACCGGCGTGGGCTTTTGCATGTACATCCGCCGCGCCTGCCTGCAAGCCATCGGCGACTTTGACGAAGCCCACTTTGGCAAAGGCTACGGCGAAGAAAACGACTTCTGCATCCGCGCCCACAACGCCGGTTGGCTCAACCTGCACACGCTCGACACCTTTGTCCGGCATGTGGGCGGCATCAGCTTTGGCGACTCCAAAAGCGAGCGCGAACTCAACGCCATGCTCACGCTGGCCCAACTGCACCCCCGCTACGACAGCGACGTGCACCGCTTCATTGGCCGCGACCCCGCCCAATGGGCACGCCGCGTCATCGACTTGGCCCGCATCACCTGCAGTAACAAGCCCGTCATCCTCAACGTCACGCACAACCGCGAAGGCGGCACCTTGCGACACCTGCAAGAAATGGGGCAGCACCTGGCCACGCACGCCACCTTCTTGCGCCTGTCGCCCGCCCCAGGCGGGGTGGAGTTGCGCCTGGAAGGTGAATTCGACAATCTGCTGCTGCACTTCAACTTGCCGCAAGACCAAGCCCGGCTGGTGCGCAGCCTGCAAGACCTGCAAGTCGCGCACATCCACTTTCACCACCTGCTGGGGCACACCCCTTTCATCAGCCAACTGCCCACCTTGCTGGGCTTGGCACACGACTTCACCCTGCACGATTACCACAGCTACTGCCCCCAAATCTCACTGACCGACGAAACGCACCGCTACTGCGGCGAACAAGGCATCGAACAATGCCGCCAATGCGTGCGGCGCAACCCCGCACCTGGTGGCCTGGACATTGACACCTGGCGCGCCCTGCACCTGCCCTTGCTTGAACAAGCCCGCACGGTCATCAGCCCCAGCGCCGACGCGGGCCAGCGCCTGCTCAAGCACATCCCCCTGGCCCCACTGCAAGTGGTGCCGCATGCACGGCTTTTGGTCCAGACACCTTGGCTCCCCTCGCCCCAGCCCAAACGCCTGGAACCCACACAAGCCCTCAAAATCGTCGTGCTGGGCGGGCTCAGCCAAATCAAAGGGGCCGACGTGGTCGAAGCGCTGGCTCTGCTGGCGGCCAAAAACAACATCCCGCTCGACATCCACCTGATTGGCTTTGGCTACCGCCAACTGCGCACCCAACCCAAAGCCCGGCTCACGGTGCACGGCCCCTATGACGACGCCGACCTGCCCCAGCTGCTGGACTGGCTGCAAGCCGATGTGGCCTGGTTCCCCGCCCTGTGGCCCGAGACCTACAGCTACACCCTGAGTGCTTGCCTGGAAAAAGGCCTGCCCATCGTGGCCCCCACATTGGGTGCTTTTGCCGAACGCCTGGCCCAACGACCCTGGTCATGGCTGTGCAATTGGCAGCAAACCCCAGCCGATTGGGCCGCTTTCTTTGATCGCATCCGGCAAGAGAACTTCCTCACCGGCCAAGGCCCCACCGCCCCTGGGCAGCCAACCTTCATGGGCCCCATGGGCCAAGACTTTGACTACCGCCTGAATTACCTGCAAGGCCTGCGCGCCGCCACCCCACCCAGCACCGAACAACTGGCCCAGCTCGCCCTGGCCATTTGCCACGCCCCCCCTGCAGCGTCCAGCCCCACTCAAACCGGCAAATCACTCGCGCTGCGCGTCCTGCAAAAACTCAAACGCTCGTCCTTGCTTGCGCCCCTGGTCAAAATCCTGCCGTTGCACTTGCAAAGGCGCATCAAATCCATGTTGCTGCGATGAACCGCGACACCGGCTTGGCCTTGTTCTTGTCAGGCGGCGTGCTCAGCGCCCTGCTGGCTCTGCCCCTGATCACGCCCATACTGCCCAGCCCCAGCCAGCCCCGGGCGATGCTGCTGGCCCCCATGATGGACTTGACACCCTGCCTGCTGAGCGAATCCGAAGCCAGTCCACAACCCACAGCACCACAGGGCCTTTTGAAAAACTGCAACGGCCCACAAGGCTCTGCAGCCGACTGGGTCCAGGCCACCTTGTCACCCTTGACGCCTTTGGCTCAAGCGCAACCCACCTGGTCATGGGGCTACACCCTCAAGGTGCCCT
>NZ_JBILQU010000229.1:0-2798 GCF_044373035.1 Limnohabitans sp.
ACGCCGCGTGCGCGCTCGCTCTTGAACTGCGCCCTGAACTGGGTGAACTGCGCTGCTTCGAGCGACTCGCGCACTTCGCGCATCAGGTTCAGGTAGTAGTGCAGGTTGTGGATGGTGGTCAGCATGGGGCCGAGCATTTCGCCGCAGCGGTCCAGGTGGTGCATGTAAGCGCGGCTGAAACCGTCTCGGCCACCGTTGTCCCACGACACGCCAGACGTTCCCGCGCAGGCATGGCAGGTGCAGCTGGTGTCCAGTGGTTGCGGGTCGTTTTTGTGGCGGGCGTTGCGCAGCTTCAGGTCGCCAAAGCGGGTGAACACCGTGCCGTTGCGGGCGTTGCGGGTGGGCATCACGCAGTCGAACATGTCCACACCATCGGCCACGCCTTGCACCAGGTCTTCAGGCGTGCCCACGCCCATCAGGTAGCGCGGTTTGAGTGCGGGCAGGCGGTGCGGTGTGTGCGCCATGATTTGCAGCATCAGGTCTTTGGGCTCGCCCACGCTCACGCCGCCCACGGCGTAACCCGGGAAGTCCATCCCTACCAGCGCGTCGAGTGATTCCTGGCGCAGGTTCTCGAACATGCCGCCTTGCACGATGCCAAACAGCGCGTTGGGGTTTTCCAGGCGTGCAAACTCGTCTTTGGAGCGCACGGCCCAGCGGCGGCTCATCTCCATCGACTTGCGGGCCTCAAGCTCGGTGGTCAAGTGCCCCTTGGTCTCGTAAGGCGTGCACTCGTCGAGCTGCATCACGATGTCCGAGTTCAGGATGGTCTGGATCTGCATGCTGACCTCGGGCGACATGAACAGCTTGTCGCCGTTCACGGGCGAGGCAAAGGTCACGCCTTCTTCGGTGATCTTGCGCATATCGCCCAGCGACCAGACTTGAAAACCACCCGAATCGGTCAAGATCGGTTTGTCCCATTTCTCGAACTGGTGCAGGCCGCCAAAGCCTTGCATGATGTCCAGCCCCGGGCGCATCCACAGGTGAAAAGTGTTGCCCAAAATGATCTGCGCGCCCATTTCGTGCAAGCTGCGTGGCATCACGCCCTTGACCGTGCCGTAGGTCCCCACAGGCATGAAAATGGGCGTTTGCACCACGCCATGGTTCAGGGTGAGCTGGCCGCGTCGGGCGTGGCTGGAGAGGTCGGTTTTGAGCAGATCGAATTGGAGCATGTAAGGCCTAAAGCTGAGGCTTGAATTGTAGGAGCTCACTCTGTGAGCGATTCTCCAAAAAATCAGGCCATTTGTTCTGCGCTGGTTTTGCTGCCATCGCCAAAGCATTGCGCCACCAACGTGCGCAGCCACTGGTGCCCGGGGTCTTTGTGCAGCCGGGCGTGCCAAAACTGGTGGATGGCGCTGCCGTCTACCGACAAGGGAAGGGCGCGGGTGGTCAGGGCAAAGGGGCGGGTCACGCGCTGGGCAAAGCGTTCGGGCACGGTGGCGATCAGGTCCGAGTGGTCCAGCACATCGCCCAAAGCCACATAGTGCGGCACCGTCAGGCGGATGCGCCGCTGCAGGCCTTGACGTTCCAGCGCTTCGTCTACCCGTCCATGGCCCGTGCCTGCAGCGATCACGCGCACATGGCTGGCTGCGGCAAAGTCGGGCAGGGTCAAGTCGTCTTTGCTGGCCAAAGGATGGCCCTCACGCATCAGGCACACATAAGGCTGGCGAAACAGCGACTGCTGAAAAAAACCCGCCTGCAGCTGCGGCAGCAGGCCCAGGGCCAAGTCGGTGCGGCCCGTGGCCATGTCGTCTTTCAGGCTGGCGCTGGTCACGGCCACCACATTCAGCGTGACGCCCGGGGCGGCCTGGGCCAGCGCGTCCATCAGCACGGGCAAAAAATACATCTCGCCCACATCGGTCATGGCCAAAGTGAAACGGCGCTCGCTGGTGACGGGGTCAAAGGAGGCGCGCACATTCAGTGCTTGCTGCAGGCCGTCGAGTGCGGCAGCCACGGGCTCGGCCAGCTGCAGGGCATAGGGCGTGGGTTCCATACCGCCCTGGGTGCGTAGAAAAAGCGTGTCACCCAGACTGGCACGCAGCCGACCCAAAGCGCTGCTGACGGCGGGCTGGCTCATGCCCAGCACGGTGGCCACGCTGGAGACGCGCTTTTCGCGCAGCAGGTGGTGAAACACCAGCAGCAGGTTCAAGTCGAGTCGGGCAAGTTCCATGGAGGATTTGAGCAATATTTGAAATTCGGATAATGATTATCTTTGAATTTCGATTTACGGAATTCGATGTTTTGCGCATGATGCGAGTCAAGGATTTGCAGGAGACGCCATGACCGAACACCCCATCCACTGGGAAACGCCCGGCACCAGCCGTGTCCCGTTTGCCGTGTACACCGACGAAGACCGGCACAAAAAGGAGCTAGAGCGCCTCTTTTACAAAAGCCACTGGAGTTATGTGGGCCTGGAGGCCGAGATACCGAACGTGGGCGATTTCAAACGCACCGTGGTGGGCGAGCGCTCGGTCATCATGACGCGCAGCGAGGGCGACCAGATCCATGTGGTGGAAAACGTTTGCGCCCACCGAGGCATGCAGTTTTGTCGCGAGCGCCATGGCAATAAGAAAGAGTTTGTCTGCCCCTACCACCAGTGGAGCTACACCCTCCAGGGCGATTTGCAGGGCGTGCCGTTTCGGCGCGGTGTGCGGCAGGGCGGCAAGGTCAATGGCGGCATGCCCGCAGACTTTGACCCCAAGGACCACGGACTCACTCCCCTGAAAGTGGCCACACGCGGTGGCGTGGTGTTCGCCTCGTTCGACCACAACGTGGAGTCGCTCGAAGACTTCATGGGCCCG
>NZ_JBILQU010000213.1:0-2795 GCF_044373035.1 Limnohabitans sp.
TTTCGATCACCGAATAGTGCGTGCGCAAAATGCCGCTGGACTGGGAGGTGGTGCCCGCGCCGATTTGATCGCGCTCCAGCACCAGCACCCGTTTGGCACCCAGGGCGGCCAGGTTGTAGGCCACCGAGGTGCCGATCACACCGGCCCCAATCACGATCGCATCCCAATGGCTCACATCCGACTCCTGTAGTTCAGGGCCAGCTTAAGGTGTGCGCCTGAAAGGGCCATCAGTTTTGCATTGGCTGATCATCAGCATCACACTTGGCCCATCCGTCTTCAGATCTCGCTGGCCTCTTCGACGCTGAGCAAGTCGTGGGGGATTTTCAGCGCCATCACCCATTGGCGCTGCAACTCGCGCACCGCCACCCGCACCATGGCTGCGATGTCTTGGGCCAGCGGGCCCAACTCGTCGGGACGGTAGACGAGGTAGAAGGTTCGCTTCAAAGGCGGATAAGCCTGCCCTTGGTGCCGCAGCGCATTCAAGTGCAGGTATTTCAGGTTCATGGCGTGGTAGCGCGATTGCCACAAACACATGGGTGTGGTCAGGGCGATGCCCAGGTCTTCGCGCACCAAGCTGAGCAAGGGGTCGGTCGCGTCAAACTCGAACACGCGCTCGATGTGGGGGTCATGCCGTCGCAGGTAGGCGTCCACCAGCGCGCCCATTTTGGAGCGGGTGCTGTAATGCATGAAGGGCCTGATCTGGCTCAGCTGCGACAGGGAGGCCAAGGGTGGCACCTGAAGACCTGACGGAACAGCCAACAGAAACTGCTCCGAAAACAAGGCCAGGCACTCCCTTCCGGGCAAGTACTTGGGGTCGTCGGTGGTGATCAGCGCGTCGAGCTGGTGGTTGTCAAACAGGTCGGCCAGCCCCGGGTTGATGCCCGAGACCAAGCGCAAGCGCTGCACACGCCCAGACAAACCACGCACCACCTGCGGGCCGATCACAGCGGCAAATGAATCGACGCAACCCATGCGCAGCATGGCCCTTTTGCTGCGACTGAGCGAACGCACGGTTTGTGTCATTTGGCCCGCACGCGAAAGCAAATCTTTGGCCTGTTCATACAGCCGGTGTCCTGCGGCGGTGGGGTGCGCCGGGCGCGTAGCGCGGTCCAGCAGCGACACGCCCAAGGTCTCTTCCAGTTGCCGGATGTGCTGAGACACACCCGCTTGCGATATTTCCAGCCGCTGCGCCGCTGCCGACACCGAGCCGGTTTCCACCAAGGCCACCCAGATGCCCAGCTGCTCCCACGAGGGGGGCGACACTTTGTCAGAAGCGCGTTTTTTCATGAGGCTGCGTGCAGATTGTGAAAGGTTTCATTGGTTTTTGTGATGCTGAGCATCAACTTTGGCAAACGATGGACAGGCCTTGCAATTTCACTCCACACTGTAAGCCTGTCCACCAGGATGTCCGCAGCAAGCGGTCCTGGCCCAGTCCATTGTGAACCTCTCACCCATTCCTGAAGGAAATGAACCATGAAAATCAATCGCCGTCTGGCCATCACCTTGGTGGCCTCTGCCACTTTGCTCTCAGGTGCGGCCATCGCACAACAGCGTGTGTTTTTCGGTGTGGCCACGGGCGGCACCGGCGGCACCTATTACCCCTTGGGCGGCATGCTGGCCCAGCTGATTTCCAACAAAGCCACCGTGGACGGCAAGAAAATCACCGCCACCGCTGAAGCCGCCGGTGCCTCAGTGGGCAACGCCAAACTGTTGGGCACCAAAGACATCGAGTCGGCCTTTGTGGCCGCCGACATTCTGGATGCGGCCTACAACGGCAAAGCCCAGTTTGCCAACGCGCCCCTGAAAAATCTGCGTGCCCTGGGCGCCCTGTACCCAGAGACCGTGCAGCTGATCACCCGTGCCGATTCGGGCATCAACGGCGTCAAGGACCTCAAGGGCAAAAGCATTTCCTCAGGCGCGCCCGGCTCCGGTCAGTACCAGTTGGTGACCGATTTGCTCAAGGTGCACGGCATGGCCCGCACCGATGTGAAGGAAGACAGCTCTTCCTTCACCCAAGCGGTGGACAAGATCAAGGACGGCAACTTGCACGCCACCTTGATCACGGGCGGTGTGCCCGTGGCAGCGGTGACCGACTTTGCACAAAGCCATGCCCTGAAGATCATTCCGCTGTCGGGCCCCGAAGTGGCGACCTTGCTCAAAGAACAGCCTTACTACACCCAAGTGCAACTGCCCGCCAACAGCTACAAGGGCCAGACTGCGGCCGTGCCCACGCTGGCGGTGATGGCCATTTGGGCGACACACGATGGCGTGCCCGAGAACGTGGCCTACGAAGTGACCAAGGCGCTGTATGAAAACACGGCCATCATGGGCCAGGTGCATGTGCAGGGCAAAAACATCAACCTGAACACCGCCACCTCGGTGGCCAGCGTGCCCTTGCACCCCGGTGCCTTGCGTTACTTCAAAGAAAAAGGCATCGCCAAGTGACATGCCCCAAGCGCCTCGCCCTGGTGGCGTGGGCGCTGGTGGCGTGCGCATGGGCAGCCCCTGGGGCTGCGCCCGCTTGTGAGCTGGTGCTGACCGAACACCGCAGCGGCCGTGCCTTGACCCGCTTGCCCCTGAACCCGGCCCACCCCGCAGCCGATGTGGCGTTCACCCACTCGGTGCTGGGCACGCCCGTGCTGGACCGCTATGTCTGGCGTCACAGCACGCAGGGTTGGCGCGCGCACTTGGTGGAAGAGCGCTTTGAAGGTGAAGGCTACGGTCTGCCATCGGCGGCAGGGCCAGGCGAGCGCTTGCTGCGCGATGGCGCGGGTTGGCGCTTGCTGCTGGACCGG
>NZ_JBILQU010000214.1:0-2779 GCF_044373035.1 Limnohabitans sp.
GCCACACCTTGGCCCACCGATGACGCAGGTTTGTCACGTGCCGAGCGGCGCGAGCTGCAGGGCTTGCTGACGATGCGCGGCCACGACATCGGCCCCATCGACGGCATGTTGGGCGACAAATCGCGCGAAGCGATCCGCGCCGAACAAAAGCGTCTGGGTATGGACGCCAATGGCCGTGGTGGACAAAAAATCCTCAAGACGCTGCGTGGGGGCTGAGCTCACACCCCCAAAGGCAAGGCCCGCTGCCGCTTGCCTGTGAGGGCAAACAACGCATTGCCCACCGCTGGTGCCAGTGGTGGCACCGCCGGTTCGCCCACGCCGGCCGGGTGGCGGGTGCTGGGTGCGATGTGGGTTTCCACCACCGGGGTCTGGCGGAGCGTGAGCATGGGGGCGTCAGCAAAGTTGCTTTGTTGCACCACGCCGTCCACGATGTCGAGCTTGCCGAACAGCGCGGCGCTCAGGGCATAGACCACGCTGCTTTCCATTTGCTGGGCCACGGTGCCGGGGTTGACCACGGTGCCGCAGTCGATGGCGCACACCACGCGGTGCACGCGGATCTGGCCTTTGGTCAGCGAGATCTCGGCCACTTGCGCCACGATGGAGCCAAAGGATTTGTGCAGCGCAATGCCCCGCGCACGGCCTGCGGGCAGGGGCGAGCCCCAGCCCGCTTTGTCGGCCGCCAATTGCAGCACCGCAGCGTAGCGTGGCGCGTCTTTCAACAGCTTCAAGCGGAAGGCCAGCGGGTCTTGCTTCGTGGCCACAGCCAGCTCGTCGATGAAGCTTTCCGAGAAGAAGGCGTTGTGCGAATGGCCAACCGAGCGCCAAAAGCCCACGGGCACGCCGGACTTGGTGGCCACATGGCTCATGTGTTGGCTGGCAAAACCGTAGGGCAAATCGAACAGGCCTTCGGAGGTGGTTTTGTCAGGCATGTCGATGGGGCCCGACAGGTGCGGCGCTGCACGCGCCATCCAGCGCGGGGTGATGGCATCACCGGCCGACTTGATGCGCAAGCTGCTGACTTCGCCCTTGTCGTCCAACGAGGCCTGGAACTTGGCCAGGTGCATGGGGCGGTAAAAGTCGTGCTTCATGTCTTCTTCGCGCGACCAGCTCAGCTGCACCGGTTGGCCTTCGCAGGCCATGGCCACTTGCACGGCTTGGCCGACAAAGTCGACGTCCAGGCGACGACCGAAACCACCGCCCAATTGGGTGACGTGAACAGTGACCTGTTCTTTGTCGACTTTGGCCACTTTGGCGGCCATGTCGCGGGCCATTTGCGGCACTTGGGTGGGCACCCAGATGTCCACCTTGCCGTCTTTGACTTGCGCGGTGCAGTTCATCGGCTCCATGGTGACGTGGGCCAGGTAGGGCGCTTGGTAAAGCGCATCGATGCGGCTGGTGGCCAATTTTTCAGCTTGGGTGGGCACACCTTGTTCGTGGAAGGTGAAGCCGCTCTCTTCGTTCAAGGCCTTGAGCAGGTCGGCCTGGATGCGCTGGGTGTCCAATGCGCCTGTGGCAGGGGCCTGCCACTGCACTTTGACGGCCTGCACGCCTTGGCGTGCGTGCCAGGTGGTTTGCCCCACCACGGCCAAGCCTGCGGTGCCGCCGCCCCAGGCGTCCAGCGGCACAACTTTGGACACACCTTTCAACCCCAAAGCGTCTTTTGTGTCCATGGACGCCGCACTGCCGCCCAGCATGGGGCACATCTGCACAGCCGCAAACAGCATGCCGGGCAGACGCACGTCCAAGCCGAAGGTGGCTTGGCCTGTGACTTTGGAGGGGATGTCGGTTCGTGGCGCGGGTTGGCCGATGAGCTGCCACTTCTCGCGCGATTTGGTTTGGATGCCCGAGGGCGTGCTGCCCGAAGCGGCAGCGACCATCTGGCCGTAGTGCGCTGACTGGCCTGAGGCGTGCTTCATCACGCCAGCGGTCACGGTGATTTCGCTGGCGGGTACTTTCCAAGCCGCAGCTGCGGCTTGCAGCAAGCTGGCGCGTGCGGTGGCAGCGGCCATGCGCAAGGGGTCCCACAGGTCGGCGATTGACGACGAGCCACCGGTGGCGTTGAGGCCCAGCTCACGGGCGACTTTGCCCACCAGCCATTCGCCCATCTTGATTTGGGTGGGTTTGTGTTCGCCTTCGCTGTCCAGCGGGTGAAAGGGCAGGCTGGCCACCAGCATGGCCACGTTGCCGTAAATGCTGTCACCACCGGCTTGCTCCAGACGCACGCGCTCCAGCGGCACATCGAGTTCCTCGGCCACCAACATGGCCAGCGCCGTGTGCACGCCTTGGCCCATTTCGCTGCGGGGCATGGCCAAGACCACAGCGCCGTCGGCAGCGATCTTGATCCAGCCGTTCAGGGCCACATCGCCTTGGGTTTTGAGCATGAGTTCGGGCGCGCCCAAACGCGAGCGGGCGGGCATCACCCCCCAGCCAACGACCAGTGCGCCGGTTGCGCCGAGCGCGCTGAGTAACCAGGTGCGGCGTTTCATGCGGCACCGCCTTTCTTCATTTGCGCCGCAGCGCGGTGGATGGCGGCGCGCACGCGCTGGTAGGTGCCGCAGCGGCACAGGTTGGTCATGGCAGCGTCGATGTCGGCGTCGCTGGGGTTAGGGGTTTTGTCCAGCAGGGCGGCGGCGGCCATCAGCATGCCGCTTTGGCAGTAGCCGCATTGGGGTACCTGTTCGGCGATCCAGGCCGCTTGCAGCGGGTGGGGTTTTTCTGCGGTGCCCAAGGATTCGATGGTCTTGATTGCTTGGTTGGCCACAGCCGACACGGGCATCAC
>NZ_JBILQU010000086.1:0-12290 GCF_044373035.1 Limnohabitans sp.
ACAGCGTCCATTGCGAGGGCGCGGATGGCGTTGGCCATTTGTTGCTGGTTTGCCATGTGGGCAGCTCCGGATAAGTATTCTGGTAAACCCGGTATTTTAGCGGCTGTCAGATCCCCGCCCTTTGCAGCATCAAGCCCGCAGCCATCACCAAGCAAGGGGGTTTTGCCACCTACAAGGCCTGACGGAGGCCGCCTCACAAGCCACCTGAACAGTCGACGCAGCAGCGCTCTTGGACAGCCGCTGTCAGCTTTGGGAGACCGACAAAGCCAGCACCAAATCGGCCCAGGCTTTGGCTTTGTCGGCAGGGTTGCGCAGCAAGCTCGAAGGCGGGTAAGTCACCACCACCGGCACGCCCTGAAAGTCGTGCAAACGACCGCGCAGTTTGCCCATGGGCTCGGTGCTGCCCAGCAGGCTCTGGATGGCAAAACGGCCCATCGCCAAAATCACGCGGGGCTGCGCCAGCGCAACCTGGCGCGACAAATAGCCCGCGCAAGTGGCCAATTCGGCGGTCTCGGGGTTGCGCCCGTTCAGGGGGCGGCATTTGACGGCATGGGTCAGGCAGGCCTCGGGGCTATCTGCGCTGGCGTCGGCAGGGCCCGGCGAGCCTTGGCGGCGCACGCCCACGGCCTTGAGCATGTTGTCCAGCAGCACGCCTTCTGGACCGGTGAAGGGCTGGCCTTGCTGTTCGTCTGTTTCCGTAGGCAAGTCACCCACCACCATCCAGCGGGCAGTGCCCTGACCTGTGCCCAAAATGGGCGTTTGGCGTGCAGCGCACAGGCCGCAGGACTGACAAGCTTTCACAGCAGTTTCCAGGTCGGACCAGCCCATGCTGGACAAACCTTCTGGCAAGGGCGCGAACACTTGGCCCTGGGCCTGCACATGAACCTGCACCAGGGCGGGCACGGGTGCCACAGGCTCGCGCGTGGCGGAGCGGGTGGCGGGTGCATGCACAGGCACAGACACAGCGGGCGTTGCAGGCGGTGCGGAACTTGCCGGGCTTGCAGCCCCAGCAGCGACGGACACAACCGTCGCTGGCACCGCGCTCACTGCGGCCACGGCCGGTGAAACCCCTGCCAAAGCTTGTGGCGCGGCATCGCTGCGCTGCGGCCACCACACGCGCACGCCCATCTCGGCCAGCATGGCGCGTTGGCGGTCGTCCAGATCAAATCGGGTGGGGTCGCTCATGTGGGGGCTCACAGTTTCAAACTCATCACCACCGCATGCTCACGCTGCTGGCGGCCTGCGGGATAGTAATCCTTGCGAATGCTGACCTGCTTGAAGCCGTAGCGCGCATACACCTGCAAGGCGCGCTGGTTGCTTTGGCGCACCTCCAGCCACAGCCATTGCGCGCCTGCGTGGTGAGACATGAGCGACAAGGCGTCCAGCATCATGTGGCCCCAACCCTGGCCTTGGTGCGCCGGGGCGACGGTGATGTTGAGCAAGTGCATTTCATCGACACCGTGCATGGCCAAAAAGTACCCCAGCAATTCACCATCCAGCCACAGGCATTGGGCCTCAAACAAGGGGTTGAGCGAGTCACGGAAATTGCCCCGCGTCCAGGGGTGGCCGTAGGCGGTTTGCTCGATGGCGATCACCGCGTCCAGGTCGTCCTGCGTCATGGGGGCGAGCGTGACGCGGTTGCGCGTGGCCTCTGAGGGCTGAGTGCTCTCATCGGCTGGCGCGGGCTTCATGGGCAGATTCATGGTCAAACCAAGGGATGCGCTGCGGCCTTGGCCAAGGACGACTGGGCCTGCAGGGCTTGTGCCTTGATGGCCTCTCGCTCGGCCGTGGTGTTGGCCACTTTGTCGCGGATGTACAGCGGCATGGCCTGCTCGGCCGGCACGGTCAGGCCTTGCGCCCACAAGGCCGGGGCCAGTCGCAGCAAAGCGGCTGCAGTGGGCAGGGCCTCGCAGCGCAAGCCACCGGGAGCCACACGGGGCAGTCGGTCGCCATAAGTGGCAAAGGCGTTTCCCGCCTGCAGCACCACGCGATTGTGAGACATCTGCAATTTTTCGGGGGCACCCACTTGCAAGGGCGCGGCCTCCTGCCAACGGCCATGGCTTGACCCCGGCACAGGCTCCCAGCGGTAAGCGGCGCTGTACACCTCGTCCATGCGGGCGTCGAGCAGCGCCAGCACAGTCAACTCGGCATCGGGCGCGATGGCCCCGGCTTTCACTTGCGCCCAGCGCGCCTCTTCGGCCACGGCCATCAAAGTATCGACAGGCAACACCGGCACATCGGCCCCAAAGGCCAAGCCTTGCGCCACGGCACAGGCGGTGCGCAAGCCGGTGAACGACCCCGGCCCCCGGCCGAACACAATGGCATCCAGCGAAGCCAGCGGCATGTCGGCCTCGGCCAGCATCGCCTGCACCGCCGGGATCAGACCGCTGGAAGCCTGCGCACCGCCGGGCAGGGTTTGGGTCCAGACCTGATCGCCACGGGCCACGGCCAAAGACAGCACATCGGTGCTGGTGTCAAAGGCCAGCCAGCGGCGCTCGGGGTTGGTGCTCATGCTGGTGCTCATGCTTGACCTCCAGTTGGCGGCGAAGTGGGCGCCACAACAGGTTTTTTGGCCTGCCGCACGCCAAACAAAATGCCGCTGGTCACCAGCGCCAGCCCAGCCAGCAAATTCCAGTGCATGGGCTCACCCAAAAACCATACCGCCCCCAGCGCCGACAAGCCCGGCACCAGTGCCGTGATCATGGTTGAGCGCACCGCGCCATAGTGGCGCAACATCTGCGTGAAAGTGATGCCCGAGATGACCACCGAGCCCACGCCCTGGAACACGGCCTGGAACAAAATTTCGGACCACGGCGCCTGATGCAGCTGCGTGGGCAAAACCTGCAAGGCCACCAGCAAGGCAAACAAGGGCACAAAGCAGACAAAAGCAAACGCGGTGATGGCCATGGTGGCGCGCACGGCATCAAAGCCTTGGCTGCGCACCAGCACGCTGTAACTGGCCCAACACAGGGCGGCCACCATGAACAGCAAATCACCCTTCCAGACCTCGCCGCCATCAAAGGCCATGAGCAAGCTCGCGCCACCCACCAAGACATCGCCCAGCACGATGAAACCCAGCCCCACGGCGCGGGCGGCGGCCACTTTTTCGCGCAGGAACAACCAAGCCAACAAGGTGGTCCACAAAGGCAGGCTGCCAGGCATGAGCACCGAGGCGTGCGATGCGGGGGCATAAAAGAAACCGGTATAGGCCAAGATGGCGTACAAAAAGCCGCCCAGCAAACCGGTTTGCACCGTCTGGCGCAAAGGCAGGGGCGACAGGCCCCACAAAGAACCCACTTGTTCACCGGCTTGGCGTGCCGGCCGCAGCAGCCACCACGCCCAGGGCAATAAGACAGCGCTGGCCCCCAAAATGCGGGCCAGCGCGATGTCCATGGGCAGCAAGCCCCGAGACGCCGAGGCCCGCGCAATGACAATGAAACCCGACCAGATGAGCACCGTGACGACCGCCGAAGCCAGGCCCACGGTTTTTGAAGAAAATCGCATGGCCGGATCATACGGGGCCGCCGCCCCGGTGCGAGCTGGGTGGCCTGTTGACCCCATTGGGAGCCTTCCGTGCGCGCCTTGCTGCTCCGTGTGGCCGTTAGACTCGCCCGATGACCTGCTCCCAAGCCCAGAGCCCATTTTTCGTCACCCTGGCCCACGCAGCCCGTGCAGCCTTGGTGCTCAGTGCTGTCCTGGCCAGTCAGGCCCGCGCCCAAAGCAACGCCGAGTTGGCACCCCGCCATAACCCCGTTGGCCGCGCCCAAGCCGCGCTGCCCAAAGATGTCCTCCAAACCCTGCAAAAAGCCCAAGTTCCCCCTTCGGCCCTGAGTGTGCTCATCGCTCCCCTGCCCAACGGCAACACGTCCAGCAACGCCCAGTCACGGCACTTGTCGCACCACGCCCAAGTCAGCGTCAACCCAGCCTCGGTCATGAAACTGTTCACCACCTATGCGGGTTTGAGCCTGCTGGGACCCGACCACGTCTGGCGCAACCGGGTGTACACCGACGGCCCGGTGCGCGATGGCGTGCTGCAGGGCAATCTGGTCGTGCGCGGCAGCGGCGACCCCAAGCTGGTGGTGGAGCGCCTGCAAGAGCTGCTGGCGCAGGTTCGGGCGGCGGGCGTGCGCGAGGTGCGCGGTGACATCGTGCTCGACCGCAGCGTGTTCGACGTGCGCGAACGCAGCGAGCCGTTTGACGACGAACCGCTGCGGCCCTACAACGTGGGGCCAGATGGGTTGTTGCTTAATTTCAAGGCGGTGGTCTACAAGTTCACGCCCGATGCCGCCGGCGGCCGGGTGCACGTGCGCTTTGAGCCGCCGCTGGCGGGCTTTTCTGCCCCCACGCAACTGCCACTCAGCCAAGCCCCTTGCAGCGACTGGCGTCGCCAGCTGCAGGCCGACTTCAGCCAACCGCTGCAAGTGCGCTTTGCGGGCCGCTACCCGGTCAGCTGCGGCGAACGCGAATGGCCCGTGGCCTACCCCGAGCCCGAAGCCTATGCACCTCGCGTCATGCAAGCCTTGTGGCAGGCAGCGGGCGGGCAGCTCACAGGGCAGGTGCGCTACGGCGCGCGCCCGGCATCGGCCAAACAACTGCTGGAATCGCCCTCCTTGCCCTTGTCCGAGATCATCAAAGACATCAATAAATTCTCGAACAACGTGATGGCGCAGCAGCTGTACCTCACGCTGTCGAGCGAGCTGGGCGCGCCCGGGCGCTTGGAGGCTTCGCGCCTGCGGCTGTCGCAGTGGTGGCGTCAAGGCTTTTCCGGGCATGAGGAACCCGTGCTGGACAACGGCTCCGGCCTCTCGCGCAGCGAGCGCAGCACGGCGCAAGCCCTCACCGCCTTGCTGCAGGCCGCTCACGCCAGCCCCCACGCCCGGTACTTTGTGGATTCGCTGGCTGTTGCCGGGGTGGACGGCACCGCAGCCCGCCTCAAAGACCGCCACCCGCAGTCACCCGTGATTGGCAACGCCTGGCTCAAAACCGGCTCGCTGCGCGATGTGGCCTCGGTCGCCGGTTATGTGCAGGGCCAAAGCGGCCAACGCTACACCTTGGTGGCAGTGCTGCACCACCCCAACGCCCAACAAGCGCGGGCCGTGCTCGACCAGTTGCTGGAATGGACGGTGCGCGACATGGATTCGACCACCGTCAGCCGCCGCTCCCGCGCAAGCCGTGACCGCAACGCTGCACAAAGCGGCGCAAGGCGCTGAGGCCCCAAAAGCAAATCACTCCGAAGGACTTTGCGCATGAATTTGATCGACTGGGTGGGCTCTGTTGCCGCCTTTCTCACCACCGCCAGCTTCATCCCGCAAGCCTGGCAAACTTTTCGCACCCGAGACGTGAGCGGCATCTCACTGGGCATGTACAGCCTGTTCACTGCAGGGGTGGCGCTGTGGCTGGTCTACGGCATCTTGATGGTGGCTTGGCCCATCATCATCGCCAACATCATCACCACCAGCTTGGCGCTGATGATTTTGGTGATGAAGTTGCGTTACCGCTGAGCTTCAAGGGATACCGGTAAATGGGTAGTAACCCGATGGTCAACAAGAAATACAAGCTTTAGGATTTAACAAAATCGCACGGTCGTTCGATTTTATAAATCACACGGAGTCTCCTACGTGGCATCTTTCAAACTCAGTCTTTCCCTCATCAGCGCTGCTGCACTTCTTGCCGCTTGCGGCGGCTCCGATCCGGTCAACGGTTCACTGATCGACACACCGTCCACTTTGGCAACATTGACCAAAGCGCAACTCGATGCAAGTGGCTTGATCGGTCTGAGCGGTCCCGCAAAATGCGATGTCAAGCTCGTCAGTCTCAATTATGTGACCCCAGGCGCCAAAGGCGAATCGTCCAACGCATCCGGTGTTTTGCTGCTGCCAACGGGCGCAGGTTGCACGGCAGCAGCCCCTCTGGTGGCCTATGCCAAAGGGACCGACGTGCAAAAGCCCCGCACACTGGCCAACCCCACCGATGGTGAAACCGGTCTGCTGGCCGCTATGTATGCAGGCCAAGGCTATGCCGTGGTGGCCACCGATTACCTGGGCTTTGCCAAGTCCAACTACAGCTACCACCCTTACCTGCATGCCGACTCCGAGGCCACATCCGTCATCGATTCCATCCGTGCTGCGCGAAACGCTGTGTCGTCCCAAGGTGGCAGCCTCAATGGCAAGGTCATGCTCACTGGCTACTCTCAAGGCGGACATGCTTCCATGGCCGCACACCGCGAAATCGAAAAAAATCTTTCCGGTGAAATTAAAGTGGTGGCTGGCGCGCACCTTGCAGGCCCCTACAACCTTTCTGGCTCCATGAAATTTCCCGATGCGATTGCGGGTTACCAGTTTTTTGTACCTTACCTCGTCACAGCTTGGCAAAAAATTTACGGCAACCTTTACAACAACGTCAATGAGGCTTTCAAAGCACCGTATGCCGCAGGAATTGAAAGCCTGTTGCCCAGCCCGACCTTGAACTACACGACATTGGTCACTTCAGGCAAACTGCCCGGCATCAATGGTGAAACACCCAATCAGGCGCGTGACGCCTTGTTCCAGCCCGCATTCATCAGCGACATCCTGACCAATCCCAACAACCCAACCTTCCTGGCGGCCAAAAAGAACGACCTGCTGGATTGGTCTCCCAAGTCACAAACCATGCTCTGCAGCGGCAGTGGTGACCCGACTGTGCCTCAGGCCATGCACCAAACGGTCATGAAAGCCGCGTTTGACGCCAAAGGACTGACGAACGTGACTTCGGTCGATGTTCACCCCTTGATTGTTCAGACTTTTGGACCGATCACCCTGGCCAACATCGCCAATTACCATGGTACTTATGCCCCTCCGTTCTGCCACGCAGCGGCCAAAACGCTGTTTGACGCGGTGAAATAATCGCTCAAACACCTGCACAAGGCCCGCGTCATGCGGGCCTTGTTTTTTCAAACTGACGCAAGACTCAAGCCGCAGCCCGCTGCAGCCGGTCCCGCACGCCCTCCCACTCGGGCGTGTCGGGCGGCTTTTGCACCCAAATTTGCGTGACGCCCCGGGCGTCCAGGTCGCGCAGCACACCAAACAAGTCGTGCGCGGCTTGTTCGGCAGTGGCGGCTTGCTGCCGCCACAAAATGCCGGAACCCATGCCCTGATCGCTCGTCGGTCTTTCGTTCGACCACAACCCCAAGTTGTTCGCGTGCGGCCCCAAAGCTTGCAGGTTGGCGGTGATGCCTTGCGCGGTCATCAGGCGCACCTTGGCGCGTGGCGCGTAGTGCGATTCGAGCGTGCCTGAGGCACGCGGCGCGGCCTGGCCACTCACATCCAGTGGCGCGTCTTTGCCTCGGACCGCTCGGCCACACGCGGCCTCGACCTGCGCCCGCGTGATCTGCCCCGGGCGCAGCAGCACCGGCTCGCCCCGCGTGCAGTCGATGATGGTGGACTCGATGCCCACATCGCAGTCGCCGCCGTCCAGAATCAACAAGTCAGAGCCCAGCTCGGACTGCACATGCGCGGCGCTGGTGGGGCTCACGCGGCCAAAGCGGTTGGCGCTGGGAGCCGACACGCCCAGCACACCCAGCGGCAGACAAGCCCGCAACAAAGCTTGCGCCACCGGGTGCGAAGGGCAACGCAGACCAATCGAGTCTTGCCCCCCGGCTGATGTAGCGGCCACGCCGCTCCAACGCGGCAAGATCAAGGTGAGCGGGCCAGGCCAAAAAGCTTGCATGAGCTTTTGCGCAAAGTCGGGCACTTGCGCGGCAAACAGCGGCACCTGGTCCACACCGGCCACGTGCACGATCAGCGGGTGGTCGGCCGGGCGGCCCTTGGCCACAAAGATTTTCACCACGGCCGCGTCGTCGGTCGCATTGGCGGCCAGGCCGTACACCGTCTCGGTGGGCAGGCCGAGCAGCTGGCCATCACGCAGCGCTAGCGCCGCCTGGGCAATGGTTGCCTCGTTGGCACTCAAGATCATGGCGGTCTTTAAAACGCTTCGATGCCGAGCAAAGCGGCCGCTTGCAAGGCGGTGGCGCGCACGGCCTCAGGCGTGGCACCCGTGATGTTCAGGTGTCCCATCTTGCGGCCGGGCCGAGCCGACAACTTGCCGTACAGGTGCAAATGCGTGCCCGGCAGCGCCAGCACCTGGGACCATGGAGGGCTGCTGGGACCCTTGACCGACTCTTGGGGCCACAGTTCGCCCAGCAAATTGAGCATGATGGCCGCTGAGTGTTGAAGCGGCTGCGTCAGCGGCAAACCCGCCAGCGTGCGCACCTGCAATTCAAACTGCGACTGGTCGCAGGCGTTCATCGTGTAGTGGCCGCTGTTGTGCGGGCGGGGGGCCATTTCGTTGACCACCAGCTCGCCGCCTTCGAGCAGGAAAAACTCCACACACAGCACGCCCACGTAATTTAGACCCTCGGCAATGGCGCGGGTGGCGGCCACGGCTTGCGCCGCCATGTCTAAGGGCACGGCACCTTCATACACGCGGGTCACGGCCAAAATGCCATCGCGGTGCAAATTCGATTGCACCGGAAAATTCACCATCTGCCCATCGGCCCCACGCGCCACGATGACCGAGCACTCGGCCTGCAGCGGCAGCATTTTTTCGAGCACGCAGGGCACGCCCTTCAACTCTGCCCAAGCGGCCCCCAACGCTTCGCGGGTCTTGACGCGGATCTGGCCCTTGCCGTCGTAACCCATGCGGGCGGTCTTCAAAATACCGGGCAGCAAATTTTCGGCCACCGCAGCCAGATGAGCGGGGGTCTCGATCACCGCATGCGGAGCCACCGGCACGCCGCAGCGCACAAAGTGGGCTTTTTCGGCAACCCGGTCTTGCGCAATCGCCACCGACTCAGACGCCGGTGCCACCGGGCGGTGTGCGCCCAAAGTGATCAGCGCGGGAGCGGGTACGTTTTCAAACTCGGTGGTGATGGCCGCGCAGCGCTGCATCAGCTGCGCCAGGCCCTGCTCGTCCAAATACCCGGTCTGGATGTGGTGGTGGCTCACCCGCCCGGCGGGGCTGGCCGCATCGGGATCGAGCACCGCGGTGAAGTAGCCCATGGCCTGGGCCGCGTGCACAAACATGCGGCCCAGCTGGCCGCCCCCCATCACGCCCAACGTGGCCATCTGGCCATTGACCATGGCGCCCGGCAAAATGGCGCGGCTCATGCGGCACCTGCTGGTGGAACGGGGGGAAGCGTCATGGCGCGGGCCATGGCGGTTTGTTCGGCGCGGAAAGCTTCAAGCTTATGGCGCAGGGCCGGGTCGTTGTTGGCCAACATGGCCACGGCAAACAGGGCGGCATTGGCAGCGCCTGCTGCGCCAATGGCAAAGGTGGCCACCGGCACGCCCTTGGGCATTTGCACAATGCTGTGCAGCGAATCCACGCCCGACAGGGCCTTGGTCTGCACCGGCACACCCAGCACCGGCACCACGGTTTTGGCAGCGATCATGCCGGGCAAATGGGCTGCGCCGCCAGCGCCGGCGATGATGGCCTGCAGGCCCCGCTCGGCCGCGCTCTGTGCATAAGCAAACATATCGTCCGGCATTCTGTGGGCCGAAACCACGCGGGCGTCGTGAGGGATGCCAAACTGTTGGAGAATCTGGACTGCGTGCTGCATGGTGTCCCAGTCGGAGCTGGAACCCATGACGACGCCGATGAGCGCTTGAGTCATTGGGTGCTTTTCGTGATCAATGTTGAATTTTAAGGTTTCACCCGCTTGGGGTCTGAAACACAACCCGGAACACTGCCCACCATGATGGACGTCACGATACAAAACTTTGAAGCCGAGGTCATCGAAGCCTCCATGACCACGCCCGTGTTGGTGGATTTTTGGGCCCCTTGGTGCGGCCCGTGCAAGTCTTTGGGCCCTGTGCTCGAAAAAGTCGAAGCCGCCTACGAAGGCCGCTTCAAGCTGGTCAAAATCGACTCAGATCAGGAGCAGCAACTGGCTCAAGCATTCGGCATCAAAAGCATCCCAACTTGTGTGCTGCTGAAAAACGGCCAGCCCGTCGATGGCTTCATGGGCGCTTTGCCCGAGGGTCAGGTCAAACAGTTTTTGGACAAACACCTGCCCGCCGCCGAAGCACTGCAGGCCATGGCCGCCGCCGAACAAGCCCAGCAACACCTGCAAGCGGGCGACGAGCACAGCGCCCGCGCCGCCCTAGAACAGGCCCTGGCCACCGATCCCGGCAACGACGACGCCCGTTTTGATCTGGTCAAGCTGCTGATCGGCCTGGGCGAGTTGGCCGAGGCCGCCGCCTTGCTGGCCCCGACCATGGCCCGCATCCCGGTGCCGCTGCGCTTTGAGGCGCAAACCCATTGGCTCAACGCGCTGGAATTCGTGACCACCGACCCACGCGGCCAATGGGAATTGGCGAAATTTGACGATTTGATTGGGCAGAACAAGCGCGACTTTGAAACCCGCTTTGCCAAGAGTCGCCTGCTGATCGCCGTCGGCCAGTGGGAAGCGGCCATGGACGAGCTGCTTGAAATCATCATGCGCGACAAAAAGTGGGACGACGAAGCCCCCCGCAAGACCTTTGTCGCCTTGCTGGAATTGATGACGCCCCCCAAATCCAAAACGCAAGACGCCACCGGCAAGTCCGCAGGTGGCATCGAGTTGATGGGCAAGGCCGCCATGCAAGAAGACCCGCACATGGCCATGATCTCCGGTTACCGGCGCAAGCTGAGCATGGCGCTCAACTGATCACGGCCCCGCCAAAACCCAAAGCCCGGTCTGTTGCAGGCGATTCAAAATGACCCCGCTTTTTCATGACAGGGCCAAGCAAGCGCTCGTTACAAAAATTTACCGGTTTGAACCCCTTGGCCGGACCGTGACAGCGCTATTTCAGATGGCTTCATCCTAAAATTTGAGCATCACTTTTGAACTCATTTCGAAGCATGCCACGCGCCCAACCCCTGATCACCCCTGAAGAGCTGCAATGTCTGCTCGGCGGTGCTCCTGTGCGCTCGATCGGGCCCAGCCGCAGCCTACTGGCTCAACTGCCGTCCCTGCACTGGGGTGCCGCTCTGTGGCTGGTCAAAGGCTTTTTGGTGTATGCCGTGCTCATGAGCCCGGAAGCCGCCAAACTGTTGGGCAGCAGCCGTTACCTGTGGATGCGTGGCAGCCTGGAGCTGGTTTGCTTGGCCGCTTTCTGGGGTGCTTGCCTGCACCCGCGTGGCCGTCTGGTCGCCAACGCCAGCTTGCTGGTGGCGGGCACCACCTTGCTGCTCGATACCATGACGCTGCTGGCCTTCACGGGCTGAATTTCCTGGCCCCCAAAACAAAGGCGCTGCCATGCAGCGCCTTTTTTGTGCTCCCCCATGCCGTGGGTTCAATCCATCAACCTCTTCATTGCCTCTGCGTATTTGGCGGCCGTCTTCTCGATCACTTCACGCGGCAAACGCGGTGCAGGCGGGGTCTTGTCCCACGGCTCGCCGTTGACCTGGGCGGTTTCCAGCCAGTCGCGCAAAAACTGTTTGTCGTAGCTCGGTGGATTGGCGCCTTGCGCATAACTCTGTTCATAAGAGTCTGAGGGCCAATAACGCGACGAATCGGGCGTCAGCACCTCGTCCATCAGCACCAAAGTGCCGTCGGCATCCAGGCCAAACTCGAACTTGGTGTCGGCAATGATGATGCCTTTGACCGCCGCGATGTCACGCGCCGCCTTGTAAAGCTGGAGGCTGATGTCGCGGATGCGGGTGGCCAGATCGGCACCGATCATGGACACGGTTTGCTCGAAGGTGATGTTTTCGTCGTGCTCGCCCACGGCGGCTTTGGCTGCGGGCGTGTAAATGGGCTCGGGCAGGCGGCTGGCGTTTTTCAGGCCAGCAGGCAGTTTCACACCGCACACCGCCTGGTTGTCCTGGTATTCCTTCCAGCCGCTGCCCGCCAAATAGCCGCGCACCACCGCCTCGACCGGGATGGGTTTGAGGCGCTTGACCAGCATCGAGCGACCCGTGACCTGCGGCACCTCTTCGGCACTCACCACGCTCTCGGGGGCTTCGCCCGTCAGGTGGATTGGGCAAATGTTCAGGCCCTTGGGGCCGAGCTGGTCAAACCAAAACAGCGCCATTTGCGTGAGCAGCACACCTTTGCCCGGAATCGGCTCGCCCATGATCACGTCGAAAGCGCTGATGCGGTCCGACGCCACCATCAGGATGCGGTCGTCGCCCACGGCGTAGTTGTCGCGCACCTTGCCACGCGCCAATAAGGGCAAGGAAGTCAGGGCGGAGGTGTGAAGCGCAGAGGTCATGGCAAAAAACAGTCCAGCAAAAAAAAGGCCCGTTGAACCGTCAACGGGCCATTCGGG
>NZ_JBILQU010000009.1:0-47277 GCF_044373035.1 Limnohabitans sp.
TCGATTTCGGACATGTCTGTTCTCGGTTCTAATTTTTACCAGTTTAATCGGGTAGCTTTACAGGACCAATTCAATGCCCTACCGTGGCCTTATAAAGTTCCGCCCGACTGCGCTTGTGCAGCTTGAAGGGCTGCCCGTATTCGAACAGCATCATTTTTTGTTTTTCCAGCGCGACGTACTTTTGCACCGGCGTGATGCTGACCATCGTCACGGGGGGGAGGCACCAAAAAAAGAGAAAAAGTGACAAGACCATGTTGCTTTGCTGAATTTGGTTATTTTGTGGGCATGGTGGTGCAACACAAGCTCACCGAGTGAGCCGGGTCTCAGATACAAACCGTTTTTCCGCTTTCTTCAGGGCGAATGCCCAATGGATCGCCTATGAAAAAAAGCGGATCGAGAGCGGTTTATAGTGGGACAGTCTCAGTTTTTGGGCCGCGATCCAATGAAGAGGGATGGCCCAGAGAGCGCAAAGTCGATCCGATTTATGGGAATGATGCAAATGCAAGAAATCAATTGCCCGCACTGCGGGAAAGCCTTCAAGATTGACGAATCCGGCTACGCGGACATCCTCAAACAGGTGCGCGACAGTGAATTCGACCAGGCCCTGCATGATCGACTTGCATTGGCCGAAAAAGACAAGCAATCGGCCGTTGACTTGGCCATGGCCAAAGCGGCCAGTGAATTGCAAAAAAAGGCGGCCGCGAAGGACGCTGAAATCCAAGAATTGCAAGCCAAACTGGATGCTGGTGAGATCACCCGGCAGCTGGCGGTCAATGAGGCATTGAGCCAAGTTCAAAAAGAGCGTGACGCTTTGGCCAACCAGCTTGAGCAAGCCAAGCACAACCAAGAAGCGGCCGTTCAACTGGCCAAGGCCAAGTCGCTCAATGAATTGCAAATGACAGCGGGCACAAAGGATGCCGAGATCCAGGCCCTGAAAGCGCAACTCGATGCGATTGAGACCGCCAAGAAGCTCGCCATCTCGGAAGCTGTCAGCGCCGTGGAAAAAGAGCGTGATCAGTTCAAAGGGGGCCTTGAGCGTGCCGAATTGGAGATGGCGCTGGCCAAAAAAGCACTCCAGGATAAATATGAGACGCAGATCAAGGACCGCGAGGACACGATCGAGCGCCTGCGAGACCTGAAGGCCCGCTTGTCCACCAAGATGATAGGCGAGACCTTGGAGCTGCATTGTGAAACGGAATTCAACCGCGTGCGCGCCATGGCGTTTCCTAGGGCGCACTTTGAGAAAGACAACGACGCACGCTCAGGCAGCAAGGGCGACTATATTTTCAGAGAGTCGGACGCTGCAGGTACGGAAATTGTGTCGATCATGTTCGAGATGAAGAATGAAAGCGACACGACGGCCACCAAGACGAAGAATGAAGACTTCCTGAAAGAGTTGGACAAAGACCGCAACGAAAAGGGGTGCGAGTACGCTGTGCTGGTGACGCTCTTGGAGCCAGAAAGCGAGCTTTACAACGCGGGCATCGTGGACGTCTTCCACCGCTACCCCAAGATGTACGTGGTGCGCCCGCAGTTTTTCTTGCCCATCATTTCATTGCTTCGAAATGCGGCCATGAACTCTTTGCAGTACAAGTCGGAATTGGCCTTGGTCAAGAGCCAGAACATCGACATCACCAATTTCGAAAACGAGCTCGACACCTTCAAGGCGGCCTTCGGCAAGAACTACGAATTGGCTTCCAAGAAGTTTCAGACGGCGATCGATGAAATCGACAAGTCCATTGACCATTTGCAAAAAACCAAGGAAGCCTTGATCGGTACCGACCGGAATTTGCGACTGGCCAATGACAAGGCGCAGGACGTGACCCTCAAGAAATTGACGCGAGGTAACCCGACCATGGCGCAAAAGTTTTCTGAGCTCAAGACGGGTGAGTAGCGCCTGCAGTTTGATTCGTCACAAAAACATCCGCATGGAACTTGTCCGCATGAAGCCCTAAGGCATTCAGGCAAACCTTTTTGACAGCGGAAACCATGTTGGGGCTGCCGCAGCAATAGACCTCTAGGTCCATTGACTCTGAACCCAAGGCGAGCAGGGCACCATCTACACGACCGTGAAATGCACCCAGGGTCAGCGCATCGCTTTCAGTTTCAATGACCGCTTGAAATTTGAAGCCGGGCAAGCTTTTTTGCCATTTCGCAATGTGGTCAAGCAAGTAGAGTCCGGCTGCATCTTTTGAACCCCAAAGGAGGGTGATCCGACGCTGTGACTTTTGTTTGGCCATGTCATCCAGCAATGACTTGACGGGGGCAAAACCAGTTCCACCACAGACGCAGAGCAAGTGGCCTTGGTCATCTTGAGAAAGTTGCACCTGCCCGAAAGGCAACTCCACGTCCAAGACGTCACCCGGATTCAATCGGGGTGCAATTCCGCTGAAAAGCCCCCCATCTACATGCCTGACATGCAGTTGAATGGCATCACTTTCGTGCGGCGGGTTGGCCATGGAATAACTGCGAAGTTGCCCATCTGGCAAGACGATGTTCAGGTACTGCCCCGCACGAAACTTGATCCGCTGACCAGCCGGAAGTCTCAAGTGCAACAAGTTCACATCGGGGGCCGCTGCCACATTCCTGTACACCTTGACCTGAAGCTTTTTGGTCTCTGCTGGGATCGATTGATGCCATTGCGGTGGCTTAATCACGAGGTCGGTTTGTGGACGGCATTGACACAGGAGCTCTTGCCCCGTCAACTTGGCTTCGGGCCAAATGAGCGTGCGGTGGAAATCGCCCTTTTCAATGCGCGCGGCGCAGTTGCCACAAACACCTTTTTTGCAGGAGTAGGGGATCTGGATCCCCGCTTTCAATGCGGCATCCAAAATGGATTCGTCAGACGCACAAGCAAAACTCACCTCAGAGTCAGCGATTTGAATGAGGTGGCTCATGATACAGAGGCCTGACTGGGCAGCAATGGGGCAAGGCCCAGCAGCATATGCAGGCTGCGCAGCAAAGCATCGGGTTTGGCTTGGCCTGTGCCAGCTATGTCCATAGCACTGCCGTGCCCGGTACTCGCCAGCAAGACGTCAGCGCCGATGGAAAAAGCACTGGCGCCTTGCGGTGCGAGCAATTTGATAGGGATGTGACCTTGATCGTGAAACATCGCCACATACAGATCATGAGGATTTGTCGCGTGGTTGGCCAGTAAGACATCGGCGCCCATGGGGCCGCTGACGCTAAGCCCTGATTGATTCAACGCGTGCGCGGCAGGAACCGTGCAATGGGCGTCGTGCGGACCAAAGAGGGTTCCTTCAGAAGCGTGCGGGTTGATGCCAAATAGCGCTACCCGTGGGGCACTGACACCCAGGCGTTGACAGGCCATGACACCCGCTTGGGTGGCAGCGATCACCAGTTCCGTGCGCATTCTTCCCAAGGCAATTTCAACACTTTCATGCAAGGTGACGTGGACGATGCGCATGCCGCCGCCAACCAGCATCAAAAAGACGTTGTCGCTGGTCAGCCCGCACACGCTGGCCACAAGGCTGGGGTATCCGCTGAAAGCAATGCCCGCTTGCGCGATGGCGGTTTCATGGTGCGGGCCCGCGACGACACCGTCGAATTCACCACGGCGGCAAGCTTCGATGGCAGCCGTAGCGCTGTCGATGGCACTGCGCCCAGCGACTGGATCGACTTTGCCTGGAACGTGAAATTCTGAAGGTATCTCACCCGCTGAGACGAGCGTGATGGACGACAGAACATCTTGTAAATGCAAAAGGTGGGCGGTTTTCTGCAAAACCTCAACAGGTCCAAACAGCGTCACGCTGTTGCGCTGCTCAGGTGGCAGAGCAGCCAGAGCCTTGAGTGCGATTTCTGGACCCACCCCATTGGGGTCACCTGCTGTCAAAGCGACACGCGCGTCGTGACCGTTTGGTTCAGCCATCACAGGGGCAAAGCCATCAAGGTGTCGGTCACGGTGCTGTCGCAGACCGCCACTCTTTCAGCCAAGAGCAAACGGTCATTGACTTTGACGAAGCGGTCACGAAAAACACCCGTGGCAAAAAGCTGGGTCTCTCCTGTGGCCATGATTCGCGCAACCATGAAGGGCGTCGTAGCCTGAGCTGTTTCAGCGCTCGCCGACTGAAGCAACGGAATACCGATCAGGTGACGGTATCGCTGGCGCTCATAAATGTTGGCTTCACGCAGTGCCGCCACGCGGTCTTCCAGCATGGCGCGGGAGTCAGCCCAAACGATGCCGGCAGGCAGGTTTTCTTGCTCGTTCTCGATGTGCGTCACACGGTAGACAGTGTCTGGTGTAAAAAAGTCAGGCCAAGATTCCAATTGGTCGCTGTCAATGGTTTGTGCATAGGCCGCATGAAAGGCCATGATGCTCAGTAAATCGATCATTCGGTCACACCCATATGCTGCCGGTAGGCTTTCCAAAAACCGCGAACAGAGGTCTCGGTTGCGCGTCCTTCACCCGTGGCGACCACTTCGCCACCCATCTCCACGATGGCTTGCATGTCTTGAGCGCCGGCAATGCCTCTTTGCACAAAACCGCCAACGGCACCATCCTCCATGGAAATGAACCCTGCAGGCCCCACCAAGTTGCTTTGCTTCAGGCGCACTTTGAGCTGTTCGGGCGTATCGTCCGCAAAGCCCAGATAGACCCAGTTGAGCTCGCTGCGGTCATGCCCCTTCGGCAGCAATTGCCTCACGGCAAGGCAGTTTTGAATTTGCTGCAAAACAAACCCAGGAAAAACCGACAGAATTTGTAGGCTGATGCCATCGTGCCATTCGTCAAAGCCAGCCAACAAGCTGGTGTCTTTAAGGCGATACCGATCATGGTCCGAGCGCAGACCTTGCTCTTTGTAAGAGGCATCCTTGGCGGCTGGGTCAATCATGGAAAAACTCACATGGTTGCCGCCTGATTCATCCACAATGACCCCGCCTTTTTGGGACAAGCGGTTGATCTCGAAGGTGGTGAAGAACATGTGCAACAAGCTGGCGTGATAACTGTCCCTCACGTTTTCGCAGTAAAGCTTCCAGTCATTGGGCAGCGCCTGAGTAAAGCGACCGATGAGCTTCACGGGTTTGTGCAAAACACGCTCGATCCTTTCACAAATTTCAGGGCCGAGATACTCTTCAATCGGCGGCACTTCATCACTGAAACTGCCGAAAACCAGGCCACAAAACACGGCAACACGTAATTTGCGCGGGCCGTGATCGGATTTGCAAAAATGCTCAGGCATCCCGCCCTGGCCCCGAACCCCTTTTTCAAAGGCTATCCCCGTCAAGTCGCCTTGCCGGTTGTAGGTCCAAGCGTGGTAGACGCACTGGAAGTTTTCAACTTGGCCTGATTTTTCCAGGGCAATCAGAGCGCCCCGGTGGGCGCAGCGATTTTCAAAAGCGTAAATCTCACCATCGTTGTCTCGAACTACAACCACGGGCGTCTCACCAATGAATGTGGTTCGGTACTTCCCAGGCGCATCCAGTTCGACATCCAAGCACAGGTAGTTCCACGTATCGCCCTGAAAAATTTGGCGCTCTTCAGATGCCCGTACTTGGGTATCGGCATAAACCGCGTAGGGAACACGGCTTAAGTTGTCTGGCCATCGAATGGGCTTGGTTTCTTGCATGGTGGCGATCAATCCAATGTCACGTTGGCGGTACTGATCACGTTTTTCCATTTGGCCGATTCGGCTTGAATGAATGCGCCGGTCTCCTCAGGGGTCTGGCCGCCAGGCTCTGCGCCTTGGGCTGCAAATTTTTCACGAACGTCGGGCAGTGCCATGGCCGCTGCAAGGTGGCCTTGGATTCTTCTGGCTACGGTGTTGGGAGTGCCGGGTGGTGCGACAACGCTGAAGAAGGTGACCGCCTGCATGGCAGGTAAACGCAATTCACTGAACGTGGAGATGTCGGGCAGGGCGCGCGAGCGCCGGCTATCGGCCACGGCCAGAACTTTGATGCGTTTTGCGGTGTGGAACTGCGCTGATGAGGCAATGTTGTCGAAGAAGACATCAACCTGACCACTGACCAAGTCATTCAAGGCCGGTGCTGTTCCACGATAGGGGATGTGGACCATGCGTGTACCGGTCAACTGCATGAACAAGTTGGCAGTCAGGTGCGAGGTGGACCCGTTGCCTTGGGAGGCGTAGGACACTTTGTCAGGGTTGGCTTTGAGGTAGGCGATGAACTCAGTGAGGTTGTTGACCGGGACTTTGTTCGAGATCGCCAACACGTTCGGTACAGTGGCAATCACTGTGATGGGCACCCACTTGGTGGGATCAAACGACATGGTCTTGTAAAGGTTGTGGTTGATCGCCACGGGACCAGGAGGTGAGGCGAGCAAGGTGTTCCCGTCTGGCTCTGCCCGAGCCACGAATTCACCACCCACATTGCCGCCTGCGCCGGTGCGGTTTTCAATCACGATTCCCGCTGGGAAAGCTTCACGCATTTTGTCTGCCAGGATGCGCGGCAGGACGTCAGCAGTTCCGCCTGCAGGAAATGGAACAACCATACGCAAGGGCTTGGAGGCGCTGTCGGCTTGGGCAAAAGCGTAGGAGGGCAGTAATGCACTCAGGCAAAGCGCCAACGACGCAGCCAATGCGTGACGACGCGGAAAATTCGATTGCTTGTTCATGTCTTCCTCTTATCTTTAGGTTTTAGGGCACAACACGGCGTGAGTCGGTGCTGGACGAGTCTATGCAGCGCTTTAACTTAAATCAATGATTTCGAACATAATGTTCGCTGTGCGAACTTTATGGGGTACGTAATGACCTTAGCCAATGAATCAGGCTCCGAGCCTGCCGACTCGTCCGGCGACAGGGACTACGTCATCGCCTTGGAAAAAGGGCTGGCCATCATTGAAGCCTTTGGCCAATTGAGGGGGCCCGCGACACTGACTCAGATTGCAGAGGTGACGGGCAACACCAAGGCCTCTGTTCGCCGCTCCTTGCACACGCTTTGCAAATTGGGTTATGCCCACCAAGAAGGGCGTCAATTTCAACTGGCTGCTCGCACCTTGCGCCTGGGCTCTGCATTTGTTGTCAGCGATGAGTTGACGCGATTGGCTCAACCCATTTTGGAAATGACGGCTGAGCGAACGAAAGAGTCTGCGTCCATGGCAGTCTTGGATGCGCAAGATGTGGTGTTCGTTGCCAGAGCGACCCACCGCAGAAGCCTCTCAGTGGGCTTGAGTGCAGGCGCCCGTTTGCCAGCCTATGCAAGCGCTACTGGGCGTGTGCTGCTGGCAGGGCACCCCCAAGACTGGGCGCTCTTCATTCTCAATCGAATGCGACGGCCAGCGCTGACGGCAAAAACTTTGACCAAGGTGACGGATGTGATGCGCCAGATCGAACTGGTGCGTCATCAGGGTTACGCCTTGTGCGACCAAGAGTTGGAACTCGGCCTGCGCTCAATTGCTGTCCCCGTCAAGAACCGCCAGGATCAAACGATTGCCGCCATCAGTTTGTCCGTGGCCACCAGTCGGATGGACATTCCCACCATTTTGGAAAAATTATTGCCAGAGTTAGAGGCGGCAAAGCAGAAATTTTCAGCGCTGATATGAAGGGTTGCGGTTGGAAGCTCCAAAAGTGCCCCCGACAGGAATCGAACCTGTATCACTCCCTTAGGAGGGGAGAGTTCTATCCATTGAACTACGGTGGCCAGGATGCGGATTGTAATGGCCGTGCGCGGCAGTTCAGTGGCCGCGTCAAAGAGGCTGGCTGTCCAGCAGCAGATGCTGCACATCGGTCAGGGCGTCCACCACACGACGGCCCTGAAAGAACAACTTGAGGCTTTGCCAGTCTTGGCTGTGAACCAGAAAAGGTGCAGAGCCGTAAACGGTTGTGGCCATGCCCGCTTTGAGTTGCACCGTTGTTTTCTGGTTTTGGCTGTCAAGCACACACAGTTCGGTGTCGGCTTGGGCCTCCAGGTAAACATAGTTGCCTGGTTTGAGTGGCTGTTTGGGCGTGTGGGTTTTGCTGTTGTCGCTGTGTTGCCAATCGCAGGCCGGGGTGGCGGTTGGCATTGAGACTTTGACCGTTGGCCTGGACAGTTCAATCGAGGCAGGGGCCAAGGCGATCACTTCGGTTGGCGCTGCAGCAGGCTTCAGCTCGCGCTGGTCAGGCGCGGAGGGCGCAATATTGGGGGCCGACAAGACCTTGGAGGATGGGGCCAGCGTTGCATGTGGGTCTGAGAGTCGGTCGGTTGCGGACGCATCCCACAAGCTCCAGGGCTTGAGGGCGGTCAGGGCCACCAGACTGAGCACACCCAAGGTCCAAAACAAAGCCGGTTGGACCAGCCCTTGTCGCTTGGAATCGGATGGGGCCTTGGGATGGCTTGCAGGCGCTGGGGTCATCACGGCGGCCATGACAGATGCGGACTCGTTCACGCCGAGATCTGCGGACGCTTGGGCCACGCAGACCACCTCTGGCGTGACCAGGTCATGCCCCATTCTTTTGAGCAATTTGACACCCGTGCTGCGCTTGATGGACGGGGTGTAAAAACTGCTTTCGCCACCGAGTTCAAGCTCTTTGAGTTGCGCCAAAGACACGGTGTTGATCCGTGCGAAAACCAGTTCATCAATGCCTGCCTGCTCCCGCAAACTTCGCAAGAGCTGCCCATCTTCAGAACGCCATGTGGGATTGTTCATAAGTGAAAGCTGACTTCAGAGGATCGGAAGCCCAAAAACATGCCAACCTTGCAATGATAAGTCAATTTGAGGAATTATGTAACTACTAAGAGTTCAGCAAAATGATGTCCAGTCCTTAAAGTAATTGGTATTTACGCCAGTGAAAGCAACAAAAAAAGCGATTCAATCCCGCCGCACCGTGAAAATCAGATCCAGCGCGCTTTGTTCACCGGCTTGCGCCCGCAGGGTGAGGCGGCGCGAGAGGTCGTAAAAAATGTACAAACTGCCGAATGCGCCGCTCAGGCTGGTCTCGTAGACCAGGTAAAAGTCTTTGGACAAGCGTTTGCCCAGGCTCACGGCCGCGCCTGTGGCTGTGGCGTCCGAGCGGCTGCCGCTGGCGAGTGAAATTTCGTCCAGTCCCAAGCTGCTGGCCAACTCGCCGGTCAGGGTTTTGCCATTGCCACTGAGCAGGGCCACCGCCGCTTGTTGCAGCACGGCCGATTCGGCTCCGCCGTTGGCTGCTGAGCGGCCCAGCACCAGCCAGGCGAGTTTGTCGGCGTCGGGCAGGTCCGGGTCGGCGTACAAACGGATGCGCGGCAGCAAAGCGGTGCCGCTGATTTGCACGCCCACTTTTTGCGGCAAGTTGGGCCGCAGGGCAATGATGTCCAGACTGGGGTTGTCGTAAGGGCCACTGAAGCGCAGCACGCCGGTGTCGATGTTCAGCTGCTGGCCGTAGGCTTTGTAACGCCCGCCTTCGGTGCGCACCTGCCCACTCAGGCGTGGCAGGCCCCGTGTGCTGGCATGGCTCAGCAGTTCCACTTGGCCAGTCAGGCGTGTGTTGAGGCCTTGGCCTTGCAGCTGAAAATCTGGCCCCAAGTCGAGCATGACGCGCACATCGGGCACACCCAGCCAAGAGCCGGTGGGCGCGCTGAGGTCGGGTGGGGCGGTCAGAGCGCTCAGGTTCATTGCGCCCATGCGGGGGCGAATCACCACCACATCGTCGCCCAGACCGGGGGTGCTGCCCTCGGACAGGATGAACAGGGCTTGGTCGGCCTTGAGCCCGCCGCGCAGTTGCAATTGGCCTTGCGCCATGCGCGCCGTCACATCGCCTGACACGCTCAGTCGGCGATCGGCCCGGTTGCTCACGCGCAGGTTTTTGGCCTCGATCTGCAAGGCCATGTCGGCCGATCGCAAAGGGTTGGCGCTGGGGCTGGCTTGGGCCTTGGGGTTGGCGTTGGCGTTGAACTCGACCTGGCCACGGGCTAGGAGTTCGCCCCCTTGTGGGCCGGCCCCGCGCAGGCTCAAGTTCTCCAGCACCAGGCTTTGGCCTTGCAGGCGTGCCTGCATTTGCCCTTGGCTGAACTCGATGCCTTGCACGGCAGATCGGGCCGCCAGCTGGTTCGCTTGCAAGCGACCCAGCCACTGGGGTTGGCTGCGTGTGCCGCTCACGGTGAGACTGGCGTCCAGCGTGCCTTGCACGCGCCAGCCCGGTGGGGCCAGCAGCGACCAGACCCCGATCTGGGGCAGGTTGGCCTGCACGCTGCCGATCAGAGGGGCCTGATCGGCCCATTGCCAGCCGTCTGGGGTTCGGTTCAGCTGGCTTTGCAGTTTGGCCTGTGCTTGTCCCATTTGGGCGCTGTCCCATTTCAGATCGGCTTGCATCTGCTCGTTTTGCACGCGCAAGAACAACTGGGCCTGGCGCAAACCAGCGGCCGCGCGTTGCCCGGCCAGGTTGTCGGACTGGATGCGCAAGTCGCCCTGGGTGCGCTCAGCCGACAGGCTCAAGTCCAGATCCTTGTCCATGCGCCACTGCGCCTGGCCTTTGAGCGTGATGTCGTTCAGGATGTCGGTGCCCAGCCAGGCTTGCGCCCAGGAGACAGGCAGGTCTGTCCAGCGCACCGTGCCGTGGGTCTGCTGGGGCTGGCCCGGGCCGGGCGCTGTCCAGCCACCCGCTTCGACTTCAAAGCGGGGGCGGCCTGGGCCAGGGCCTTGCAGCATCCAGGTCGACGGTTCCCAAGCCAAGGCCATCCGGTCAAGCCGGGCTTGCCAGGCGGGTGTGGATTGCAAAGCCAAACGCCAGGGCGCGGCCGACGGGCTTTGCGTGTTGGGGGTGCTGAGGGCCAACTGTTCGATGCGGCCTTGCCAGCTCGGGCTGTGCACATCGGCGCGGCTGCCACGCCAGGTGGTTTGCAGCTGGGCGCTGAGCGGGCCTTGGCCCAGGCGCGCTTGCAACTCGGCCTGCACCGACAGGGGCGTGCCTTGCATCTTCAGCTGACCCGGGGCCAGGAACCAAGGCGCTGGCCGGGTGGTGGATTTGTGGGTGGGTGGGGTGCTGGGGTTGGGGTTGGGGTTGGGGTTGGGGTTGGGGTTGGTTTGGGCCCACTCGATGCGCGGCCATTGCAGGCTCAGGGACAGCGGCGCATCGGCTTGGGCAAAACCACCTTGCCATTGGGCTTGCAGTTGGGCTGGCCCGCTGGCTTTGAAGCCCTTGAGTTGAATTCCCCAGCCTGGCAGGCCCTGCAGCCAGGACTGGCTGAGGGCGGCGTCTTGCATTTGCACATCCAGGTAGCCTTGGCCGTTCAGGGGGGCCAGGTTCCCTTGTGCACTGGCTTGCAGGCCCGGCAGTTGCAGCGTCATGCGGCCTTGCACCGATTCTTGGGCCGGTTGCCATTGGAACTGGGCTTCCAGCACGGCCTTGGCTGCTTGCAGGCGCAGGCTGTCGATGTCCCATCGGTCGGGGTGCCACTGGCCTGTGAGTTGCAGTTGTTCCCATTGCAAAGCGGCTGGGCTGGTGGCGTTGCTGGGGACTGGAGCCTTTTGCGCTTGCAGGTCGGCACTCAGCGCGATGGTGTCTGCGCCGGTGGCCTCGGCCTTCAGGCGGCCTTGCACAGCAGGCCCGGCCCAGGCGCTGTGAAGCAAGCCGGGCTGCAGGTTTTGGATGTCCAGTTGCCCTGTCCAGCCTTGAGGGGTTTGCTGACCCTGGCCTTGCAATTGGCCTGTGACCAGACGGGCCTGGGCTTGCTGCACCTGCCACAAACCTTGCACATGGCGGGCTTTCAGGCTCAGCTGCGCCAGGGGCAGGCGCTGCAGATCCCAGGCTCCGGGCAGCAGGTTCTCTGTTTGCGCATCGAGTTGCCAGGCCGCGCCATCGGGCTGCAGCTGAGCCTGGCCCTGCAAGTTGGTTTGCGGGGCACCGGGCCACAGGGGGGCCAGGTCCAGCGCCTGCCACTGGCCTTGGGCTTGCAGCACCGCTTGTTTTTGCCAGGGTTGGATCTTCGCTTGCAGGGACAGATGGACCTTGTCTTGTGCGCGCCCCAAAGCGCCTTGCCCGGGTGTGGGGGCCAGCTCGGTTTGGACCGAGAGTTGGGCTTGCGATCCAGACAACGGGCCTTGTACCGTGGACTGCATTTGCAGTTGCAGGGCCGGTGTGCGGCCGCTGGCCGGGGTTTGCACCTGGCCTTGAGCCGCGATGTGCAAGGCCATGGGCGCTGCGGCCTGCAAACGCGCTTGCAAGGTGTAACGTCCTTGGGCCAGCGCGAGCGAGTCGACATCGAGGCGGTGTTCCTGTCCGTCATAGGCGTACTGGGCCCGAACATCGGACAGCGTCACGGCCGTGCTGCCTTGCCAGCTCAATTGCTCCACCTGAACGGCCAGTTGCAAGGGCAGGGGCAGGCGCAGCTCGGTCAGGGGTGTGATGGGTTGGGCAGGGCGCTGGTCTTGCACGCGCAGGCTCTTGACATGGACGCTCTTGAGGGGCCAGGCCTGACGCCACAGCTGCGACCAGTCCAGCACCAGCTGTGCATCCTTGGCCTGCACCTGTAAACCACCGCTTTGCCAGCTGATCTGGCCAATGCGCCCGCCGTGCTGAAGGTTGCCTTGCACATCGGCGCTGCGCAGCTGCTGGCCCGAGGGCAAGGCCCAGTGGACCACGTTCAGGGCGGTGACCAAAGACCCGGCGGTGCCCGTCCAGGACCACAGCCCCCACAGCGCGGCGGCCAGCGCCAAGGGCCCCAGCAGGGCCGACAGGCTCATCGCCGAAAGAGCGCCCAAGCCGGCGGCGACGCGCCGCAACAGCGAGCCCGCAGGAGAGGTCGTGTCCGACGTGGTGCGCACCGGCGAGGCTACGGCCTGCGCCGGGAGATCAGTGTCGTTGTGGGTTTCGGTGCGGGTGTTCATCGTCAAAATGTGAAACCCACACTCAAGTGCAGGCGCAGCTTGTGCAGCGCCTGCGCATAGGCCAGGTCGATGCGCACCGGCCCGACCGGGCTGCGCCAACGGGCACCCAGGCCATAGCCGACTTTGGGTTTGAGTTGCCCGGGGTCATCGGCCACCGCACCGGCATCGATAAACACGGCGCTTTCCCAATCGGTGGCTTGCCCTTTGTAGCGGATGGGGCGTTGCCATTCCAGACTGCCTGCGGCCAGGTAGCGGCCAGGTGCGGTGACGCCGAATGCATCGGTCACGCCAATGCTGTTGGGGGCGTAACCGCGCACGCTGTTGTCACCACCTGTCCAAAACAGTTGGGTCGCGGGCAGGTTGGCGGTGTCGCGGCTGACCACGCTGCCGATGTCGGCGCGCACGGCCAGGCGGCCCATGCTGGAGCCTAAAGGCACGAGCCCCAGGCCTTTGACCAGCCAGCGTAAGTAAGGCTCGCTCTGACTGCCGAGCGTCACGCCCGCACCCAACTCGATGCCCACGCCCAGGCCCCGGTTGGGAAAGGGCAGGCTGTCAAAGTGGCGTCGGGTCCAGCCGTAGTTGGCACTGATGGATTCGCGTTGGGCCTCCAGGCCGCCTTGCAGCCGGGCCGAGTCGTATTGGGCGAAGTAAGAGCGGTCAATGTTTTCACCCAGTTTGGTGCGACCCGCGCGCCAGCGTTGGCTTTGCAAGGGAAGGTCAAAGAGTTTTTCACGGTCAAATTTGACCGAGGTGTTCCAGCGCCAGAGGCTGGCGTCTGGTGGGGCCAGCAAGTCCAGGCTCGCGCTTTGCAAGTCCTTGTCCAGGGACAGTTTGCTGACCGAACGCCAATGCAAACCTGGCACGCTGTGGTGCGTGTGCTCGGCGCTCACGCGGGCACCGCTGTCGCTGCGCATGCCCAGGCCCAGCACCCACTTCTGGCGCAGACTTTCCTTCAGTTCTATCTTGACCGGTGGCTGAGCCGGGTCGCCCTGTGCATCCAGGCTGACAAACACCGAATCGTAAAAACCGCTGGTGACCAGGCGCTGTTGTGCTTCGAGCAAATCGGTTTGGCGGTACATCTGACCGAAAGGCAAACGCGCCAGACGCTCAACCTGGGTGACGCCGTATTTTTCGGCCCCGGAAATCTGCAAGGACCCCAGCCGCACGGTCGGGCCCGATTCCAGCGTCAGCCACAGCCGCACCAGGTTGTTGGGTTCGTCCACCAGGGCCAGGCTGTGCAGGATGCGGCCCCAGGGGTAACGCTGGGCCAGCAACTGGCGAAGGGCCTGGTTTTTGGCCCGACTCCAGCCGTTTTGGCTGAAGGTCTCGCCCACGGGCAAAGCCCATTGCTGTTCGATGGCTTGCCGCTGCGCAAGCGCCTCGGGGTCATCGGCCACATCGCCCAGCCACTGCCACTGCACTTCGGAGATGCGCGCGGCAGGGCCAGTGTCCACCTCCACCCGCACCTGGCCCAAGCTGCCGGCGCTGGCGCTTTTGTCTTGCGACCAACGCAGCGCTGGCTTGAAAAAGCCCAGCGTGCCCAGCAGCTCGCGGGCCTGCACGTCGGCCTCGCGCAGCAAACGGGTCAGCTCCATCTCGTCCAGATCGCTCAGGTTGCGGTAGCGCTGCAAGTCCAGGTGTTGTGTCAAAAAGTCGCGGATGCCCTCGTCGCTGCTGCGCACGTCCAGGCCGAAGGCTTGCGGGCTGGCGGGCGTTTGGTTTTGTGCGGCTGGCGTCTCAGCTTGGGCCGTTTGGGCCAGTGCCCAGGAGGGGGTCAGGGCCAGAGCTGCAAGCGCAGCCAAAAGCCAGGTCAGGGCCGTTCGCGGCAACCCAGCAGACCGCGCTGGTTGTCTCATTTGCTCAGCAAACGCATCGCATCTTCCAGCCCTTTGAGGGTCAGCGGGAACATGCGGTTGCTCATCAGCTGCTGGACGATGGAGATGCTCTGGCGGTATTGCCAAACGCCTTGGGGCTCTGGGTTGATCCAGGCGAACTTGGGGAAGGTGTGCGTCAGGCGTTGCAGCCATTCGGCCCCGGCTTCTTCGTTGTTGTATTCGACGCTGCCGCCCTTTTGCAAAATCTCGTAAGGGCTCATGGTCGCGTCGCCAATGAAGATCAGCTTGTAGTCCTTGTTGTACTTGCGCAGGATGTCCCAGGTGGGGAATTTTTCGGCATAGCGGCGCTTGTTGTTTTTCCACATGAAGTCGTACACGCAGTTGTGGAAGTAATAAAAATCCAGGTGCTTGAACTCGGCTTTGACGGCCGAGAACATTTCTTCCACCCGCGCAATGTGCTCGTCCATGGTGCCGCCCACGTCCATGAGCAGCAGCACTTTGACATTGTTGTGGCGCTCCGGGCGCATCTGGATGTCCAGGTAACCGGCGTTGGCTGCGGTCTTGCGGATGGTGCTGTCCAGGTCGAATTCGTCTTGCGAGCCTTCCCGCGCAAAGCGGCGCAGGCGGCGCAGCGCCACCTTGATGTTGCGCGTGCCCAGCTCCTGCTGGTCGTCGTAGTCTTTGTAGGCGCGCTGCTCCCAGACCTTGATGGCGCTTTTGTTGCCACCTTTGCCGCCAATGCGGATGCCCTGCGGGTTGTAGCCGCCGTTGCCAAAGGGCGATGTGCCGCCCGTGCCGATCCACTTGTTGCCGCCCTCGTGGCGTTCTTTTTGTTCTTCGAGGCGCTTCTTGAGCGTCTCCATCAACTCGTCCCAACCCATCTTCTCGATGGCGGATTTTTGCTCGGGGGTGAGTTCTTTTTGCAGAATTTTTTCGAGCCAGTCGAGCGGCACTTCTTTGGTGAAGTCGGTCAGCATCTCCACGCCCTTGAAGTAAGCGCCGAAAGCCTTGTCGAACTTGTCGAAGTGCTTTTCGTCCTTGACCATCACGGTGCGGGCCAGGTGGTAAAAATCGTCGATGCTGCAGGCATCAGACGCCGGGCCGACCACGTTGGCCTGCAAGGCTTCGAGCAGCGTCAGGTACTCGCGCACCGACACCGGCAATTTGGCTGCACGCAGGGTGTAGAAAAAATCGATCAGCATGACGTCTTTCTGTCCTCAGGCCCGCACACGTGCGAGTTGGTAGTCCAAATGTGTTTTGACATTGGGCCATTCACTGGCAATGATGCTGTAAACGCAGGTGTCGCGCAGTGCGCCAGCGCCCAAAGGGTGGGGGTTGATTTGGTGGCTGCGCAGCACGCCGTCGAGCTTGGCGCCCAGGCGCTCGATGGCGCGACGGCTTTGCTGGTTGAAGAAATGCGTTCGGAACTCCACCGCGATGCAATTCAGTTGCTCAAACGCATGGGCCAACAACAAGCGCTTGGCTTCGGTGTTGAGGGGGCTGCGTTGCACGCTTTGGCGGTACCAGGTCGAGCCGATTTCAATCCGGCGGTTGGCCGCGTCGATGTTCATGTAGGTGGTCATGCCAACGGCTTGGTTGGTCGCTGGGTCGATCACAGCGAATGGACACATGCTGCCCTTGGCCTGCAAGTCCAGGCGGCGGGTGATTTCGGCCGCCATGCCTTGTGGCGTGGGGATGGCGGTGTACCAGTGGTTCCACAGTTCGCCATCACGCACGGCCTGCACCAGCGCCTCATGGTGCTCAGCCCGCAAGGGCTCCAGCCGGACGTGTGCGCCGGTCAAGGTCACGGGCGGGGCGAAGGCGGTCATGGTTTCAGCGGTTGCGCTGGTTCATGAACACCAGCTTTTCGAACAAGGTCACGTCTTGCTCGTTTTTCAGCAAAGCGCCTACCAGTGGGGGGACCGACAACTTTTGATCTGCACTTTGCAGGGCTTCGAGCGGGATGTCTTCGGCCACCAAGAGCTTGAGCCAATCGAGCAGCTCGCTGGTGGAGGGCTTTTTCTTCAGGCCCGGCAGGCCGCGCACGTCGTAAAAGGTCTTGAGCGCCAGGGCCAGCAGGTCTTTCTTGAGTGTGGGGAAGTGCACATCCACGATTTGGCGCATGGTGTCCGCTTCGGGGAACTTGATGTAGTGGAAAAAGCAGCGGCGCAAGAAAGCATCAGGCAGTTCTTTTTCGTTGTTGGACGTGATGAACACCAGCGGGCGGGTCTTGGCCTTGATCAGCTGGCGCGTCTCGTAGCAATAAAACTCCATGCGGTCGATCTCGCGCAGCAAGTCGTTGGGGAATTCGATGTCGGCCTTGTCGATCTCGTCGATCAGGATGGCCACGGGCGTCTCGGAGGTGAAGGCTTGCCAGAGCACGCCCTTGATGATGTAGTTTTCGATGTCCTTGACCTTTGCTTCGCCCAGCTGGCTGTCGCGCAGACGGCTCACGGCGTCGTATTCGTACAGGCCTTGTTGGGCTTTGGTGGTCGACTTGATGTGCCACTGCAGCAGGGGCAGGCCCAAAGCCTCGGCCACTTCTTCGGCCAACATGGTTTTGCCGGTGCCGGGCTCGCCTTTGACCAAAAGGGGGCGTGTGAGGGTGATGGCGGCGTTCACGGCCAGCATCAGGTCGGGGGTGGCGACGTAGTTTTCGGTACCTTGAAATTTGATCATGGACAATTCTTTGAAACAGGAATAAAGCTTGTCAGGATTATGAGGGCCAGCCCGATATAATCTTCAGTTGATTTTTATCAATCGTTTGGATTGTGTGAGCAAAATGAATAAGCTGTTGACTTCGATGTTTGCCTTGGCTGTCGCCTCTGTGACCGCCATCTCCGCCCATGCCCAGGAAATCAAGGGCGATGCCAAAGCCGCTGAGCAAAAAATCGCCATGTGCATTGGTTGCCATGGCATCAAGGGCTACCAAGCCAGCTTTCCTGAGGTCTACCGCGTGCCGATGATTTCGGGCCAAAACGCCAAGTACATCGTGGCCTCTCTCAACGCTTACAAAAAAGGCGAGCGCAAACACCCCACCATGCGCGGCATTTCCGCCAGTCTGAGCGAGCAGGACATGGCCGATTTGGGGGCTTTTTACGAGCAACACGCCAAGGTCGAGCCCGTGACCAAGACACCCAAAGTGCCTGACGCCAAAGTGGCTGCCTTGCTGCAAAAAGGCGCATGCATTTCCTGCCACGGTGACAACTTCAGCAAGCCGATCGACCCGAGCTACCCGAAGTTGGCCGGTCAGCACAAAGACTTTTTGTTTGTGGCACTCAAGTCTTACAAAACCGAAAACCTGTCCACTTGGGGCCGCAGCAACGGTGTGATGGGCGGCATCGCCAAGCAGTTTTCCAATGCCGAGTTGAAAGCCATGGCGGCTTACATCGGCTCTTTAGAGGGGGACATGAAGGTCGTGCCCCAGTCCCGCCTGCGTTGAAGCTTTGACTTCTCTCAACAAAAAACCCGCCTCGGCGGGTTTTTTGTTGTCTGATTGCCTTTGTTCCTGTGCTCTGGTCTCAGTCTTGTGTGGCGTTGCGCTGCACGCAGGCGATGTAGGATTCACCGTCGGGCATGCGACCCGAGCGCTGGCTTTCAAAAATCATGCGTCCCAGGCATTCCATGGCGCGGTGGTGCGCGTCGTGCAGCGAGTTGAGCCGGTGCGTGAGCAGTTCCACCGCCTGGCGGATGCCTCGGGGTTGGTCGATGCTGCATTGCTCGCTGATGGACAGGTGCATTGAGAGGTGCAAAAACGGATTGGTCCGGTGGGGGTCGTCGTTGAGCATGCTGGCCAGCGCCGCATCCACATCCGCCAGTTCGGCATGGTATTCGGGGTGCTCGTCGATCCAATGGCTGACAAGCATTTCCATGGGTTCCAGCGTGGCCGCTGTGCGGGCTTTGGCGTAGACGCCGCAAAAAAAGCGCCGGACATCGGCTTGTGAAGGTTGGATCAGCATGGGGTGGATTGTCTCTGAAGTGTGTGCTGGCTTGATTTCCGTATTCGCTATCAGGGGAGCGAGAGCTCGGGGTCCGGGGCCGGGGCTCAGAGGCGCTTCGCTTTGCCACATCGCCCCGGCCCCGGACCCCGACCTCTCACGTGGGCGTTTCGCTACAGCCGACAACACCCGTTTCCTTCTCGATGGGCTGTGTTTGACTCGGGTGTCAAAACCGGCAAGTCGAACCTCCCAACTGCCCGAGCAAGGCGCGACGGCGGCGCTGGTCGGGCGATGTGGCAAAGCGAAGCGCCTCTGAGCCCGGCCAGCGCCGCCGTCGCGCCTTGCGGACAGACACGGGCATTTCTTAACCGTACAGTCGCACTCTGAGGACGGCCAGCGCTGCCGTTACACCTGGCGAGCAGACACCAACATCTCTTCACCTTGCAGTCGCCAAACGCACACGCAAGCCCATCAACCGACCCTAAAATGTCGATGATCACCCTGTCATGCATGCAAAATAATGCATGAATTCCACCTTCGAGAGACCACCTGCATGAACCAAGCCTACATTTGCGACGCGATCCGTACCCCCTTTGGCCGTTACGGCGGCGCCCTGAGCAGTGTGCGCACCGACGACCTGGGCGCGGTCCCCCTGCGCGCGCTGATGGCCCGCAACCCCAATGTCGACTGGGCCTCTGTGTCCGACGTGCTGTACGGTTGTGCCAACCAGGCTGGTGAAGACAACCGCAACGTGGCCCACATGGCCAGTTTGCTGGCCGGTTTGCCCATTGACGTGCCGGGGGCTACCCTCAACCGCCTGTGCGGCTCGGGCCTGGATGCCATCGGCACCGCCGCCCGCGCCATCAAGGCGGGTGAAGCGGGTTTGATGATTGCGGGTGGCGTGGAAAGCATGAGCCGCGCCCCGTTCGTGATGCCCAAGGCCGACACCGCCTTCAGCCGCAACAACGCGGTGTATGACACCACCATTGGCTGGCGCTTCATCAACAAGTTGATGAAAGCCCAGTACGGCGTGGATTCGATGCCCGAGACCGCTGAAAACGTGGCCACCGACTACAAGATCGAGCGCGAGGCGCAAGACCTGATGGCCTACAACAGCCAGATGCGCGCCGTGGCCGCCATCAAAGCGGGTCACCTGGCGCGAGAAATTGTGGGCGTGAGCATCCCGCAGAAAAAGGGCGATCCGATCATGGTGGACACCGACGAGCACCCTCGCGAAACCAGCCTCGAATCGCTGGCCAAGCTCAAAGGCGTGGTGCGCCCCGACGGCACCGTGACCGCAGGCAACGCTTCGGGTGTGAATGACGGCGCTTGTGCCTTACTGCTGGCCGATGAAGCCACCGCTGCCAAAAATGGTTTGACGCCCAAGGCCCGCGTCGTGGGCATGGCCACGGCCGGTGTCGCGCCTCGCGTGATGGGCATTGGCCCGGCGCCTGCGACCCTCAAAGTGTTGGCGCAGACCGGCTTGACGATTGACCACATGGACGTGATCGAGTTGAACGAAGCCTTCGCCGCACAAGGCTTGGCGGTGATGCGCATGCTGGGCCTGAAAGACGACGACGCCCGCGTGAACGCCTGGGGCGGTGCGATTGCCTTGGGTCACCCGCTGGGTGCATCGGGTGCCCGCTTGGCCACCACCGCCATCAACCGTTTGCAGCAAACCGCTGGCCGCTACGCGCTGTGCACCATGTGCATTGGCGTGGGTCAGGGCATTGCGCTGATCATCGAGCGAGTTTGAGGCATGGACCCCGGATCAAGTCCGGGGTCATCCTTCTGGCCACCAGCCCCTTCGGGGGCTTTTTTGTGCCTGCTCGAGTTCTTCGGCACTGACCGAAATTTCCATGCGCAGCAGCGCCGCACCCATGGCTTTGCCCAGGTTGTCCAGGCGCAGGTTGCGTGCGCCGCCGCCTTGCAGTGCGCCGTGCAACACGAACTTCAGGGCCAGGATGTTGGGCAGTGGCCAGGCGTCCACCTGCCCCGGCAGCCAGCGCGCAAAGTGCGCATGCACTTGGGCGGCGGTGACTTCGCGCTCGATGATGCGGTAGCCCGCTTCGTTCCAGGCAAACAAGCCAAAGTCCACCCAGTCGGCCTTGTCGCCGCTGCGGGCGTGGGCGATGCGGGCCAAGGGAATTTTGATCAGGGGTGTGGTGTTCATGCGCTGGGCTCCAGCATCTCCAGGCGGGCTTGCACCCGGTCGCGTGGGATCAGCGTGGGCCAGATGCCCAGCAGTTCGCTGCTGTTGTTCAGGCCCTGAAAGCCGCAGGTGTAGGCCGGGCCGCTCAGCGCCATCCAGGGGAAAAGCCGTCCGAAGCCATCGGCCACCGCTTTCACGGGCGTGCGCAGCACCATGCGCACCCAGATTTCGGCGCGTTCGTTCAGCTCGGCCACAGGCGGCAGTGGAGCCAGTGGGCCGTGTGCCGAGTTCAGGCCGGGGTATTCGACAAACAATTCGTCAAACGGCATCTTTCGCTCTTGCAGTTGGCGGCGGATCATGGCTTCGGCCGTTTGCACTTTGTCCCAGGCGTCGGGCCAGGAAAAGCCCCAAGTGATCTCGGCCTTGAAGCCATCCCGAAAGCCTGCCACCACTTTGAGCTGATCGGTCGGCGCGTGGCCTTGTGCACCGGTCAAGCGCACGCGGTTTTGGCCTTCGTCGGTCAAGTGGATTTGACCCATGTCGAGCACCACATCGGGCGAAAAGTACGCGTGCGGGTTGTGCACCTCGTACAGCAGTTGTTGGCGCACGGTGTCGAAGTTGACCAGGCCGCCCGTGTCGGGGGCCTTGGTGATGAAGGCCGTGCCGTCTTGCCAGACCTCGGCAATGGGGTAGCCGATGTGCGCCAAATCCGGGATGTTTTGCCAATCGCCCTGGCCGCCAAAATTGCCGCCACTGCCCTGGCCTGAGCATTCAAGCAAATGCCCCACTGTCAGGCCTTGGGCCAGACGGTTGAAGTCCTCGGGCGTGACTGCATCGGCCAGCTTCCAGCCCAGGCCATGCACCAGCGGCCCCAGAAACAGCGCCGCGTCCGCCACTCGCCCGGTGATCACGATGTCGGCCCCTTGGTCCAGTGCCTCCACGATGGGTTGCGCGCCCAGGTAGGCGTTGCCAAACACCAGCCGCTCGCGCACGGGGGTCACATCGGCGCCGTTCATCAGGTGTTCAAAGCGGCTTTCGGGTGTTTGCAGTTGCGTCAGCACATCGTCGCCACTGACCACCGCGATGCGCGGGTGCCAGCCCTTGGCCGCCAGCGCCGCTTGCACCGCTTGCGCTGCGCCCATGGGGTTGAGGCCGCCCGCGTTGCAAACGAACCGGACCCCACGTGGCTGCATCAGGGGCCACAGGCGCAGCAGCATGGGCACCACATCGCGTGCATAGCCCAGAGCAGGGTCACGTTGCCGGTCTTTTTGCAAGATGGCCAGTGTGAGTTCGGCCAAGTGGTCGCTGGCGATGTATTGCACCTGGCCGCGCTCGATGCTGGCCACCACGGGTTCCCAGTTGTCGCCATAAAAGCCCAGGCCCGAACCGATGCGAATGGATTGCGTCATGGGGCGATATTGAAGCCTTGTACAACGACGGTAATGGGGGACAACCCCTAGGAAAAGTCTCGTGTAAGACATCCATAATCGCACGGTCGTTCGCAAATGCTTTTCAGGGTGCTCCGACATGACCCTGCCAAGTCCAGCGAACTCGGCTAGACAGAAACAAGAGGAGACAGGCGTGCAATTGCTGCAACTGCTGATCAGCGGTGTGGCCCAGGGCTGTATTTACGGACTCATTGCCCTGGGTTTCGTGCTGATTTACAAGGCCACCGAGACGGTGAGCTTTGCCCAGGGCGACCTGATGATGGTGGGGGCCTTTTCGGGCCTGGCTGCCATGACGCTGCTGGGTTTCCCTTTCTGGATTTCTGTGCCGGCGGCCATCGTGGCCATGGGCATTTTTGGCGTATTGCTTGAACGCCTGGTCATCCGCCCCATCCTGGGTCAGCCGGCTTTTTCCATCGTCATGCTGACCATTGGCGTGGGCTATGTGCTGCGCGGCCTGATCACCATGATTCCTGATGTGGGCACCGACACCCACACCCTGCCCGTGCCCTATGCGGGCGAAGTACTGCGCTTGGGCGGTCTGGTGATCGCGGCCGAGCAAATGGTGGTGATCGGCGCCACCGGCATTTTGTGCCTGGGCCTGTTTGCCATGTTCAAGTACAGCAAGCTGGGCATTGCCATGCAGGCGGCCTCGCAAAATCAGCTGGCTGCCTATTACATGGGCATCCCGGTCAAGCAGATCAATGGTCTGGTTTGGGGTCTGGCTGCAGCGGTGGCGGCGGTGGCGGGCTTGCTCTTGGCCCCCATCACCTTTGTGCACGCCAACATGGGCTTCATTGGCCTGAAGGCCTTTCCCGCAGCGGTGGTGGGCGGCTTTGGCAGCTTGCCCGGTGCAATTGTGGGCGGGTTGGTGATCGGCATCGTTGAGTCGCTCTCGGGCTTTTATCTGCCCGAAGGCTTCAAGGACATTGCGCCCTACATCGTGGTGTTGCTCATGCTGGTGCTCAAGCCCAATGGCTTGTTCGGCGAGCAACTGCGCAAGAAAGTCTGAGGCCCGGCATGCGTTTTATTTTCAAAACCGATTACAACCAGGATGTGAAACTGGCCAAACATGGCGGCCATGTCTTCTGGTACAGCTTGCTGGGCTTGTTGCTGGTGGCCGCCCCTTGGGTGGTGGCCGAGTACTGGCTGGCGCAGCTGACCTTTGTGCTGATCTATGCGGTGGTGGGCCTGGGCCTGATGCTGCTGGCGGGCTTTACCGGCTTGTTCTCTTTGGGCCACGCGGCTTTCTTGGGGGTGGGGGCTTACACGCAGGCCGTCATGGTCAATGCCGGGGTGCCGTTTCCGCTGGCACTGGTGTGCGCGGGCTTGTTTTCGGCCATCGTGGGCATCATCGTGGGTTTGCCCGCTTTGCGCGTCAAAGGCATTTACCTGGGCATGGCCACGCTGGCCTTTGGCTTCATCGTTGAAGAAGGCATGGCCCGCTGGGAAAGCGTCACGGGCGGCAATGCCGGCCTGATGGTCAGCTACCCGAAAATGGGCGGCTGGACACTGGACAGCACCGAAGAGTTTTATTTCCTGTGCTTGCTGGTGACCGTCGGGGCCACGCTGGCCATCGTGAACCTGCTGCGCTCGTCCACCGGGCGTGCCTTTGTGGCCATCCGCGATTCAGAAATCTCGGCGCAAAGCATGGGCATTCATCTGGCCCGCTACAAAACCCTGTCTTTCGCTGTGTCTGCCGCGTTGGCGGGCATTGGGGGTGCTTTGTACGCTCACAAAATCCAGTTCCTCTCGCCCGAGCAGTTCAGCATCATCCAGTCGATTGACTTGCTCTTGATGGTGGTGATTGGCGGCTTGGGTTCGATCCACGGGGCTTTCCTGGGCGCGATTTTCCTGATCGTCATGCCCCAGCTGATTTCGATGGGCAAAGACTTTTTGCCCGCCGCCATTGGCGGTGCCGCCGGCTTGCAGGGCACGGTCTACGGCATGGTGCTGATCGGTTTTGTGCTGTTTGAGCCCATGGGCCTGTATGGCCGCTGGCTCAAGGTGCGGACTTGGTTCCAGCTCTTCCCGTTTTACCGCCGTGGCCTGTTCAAGCGCCAAAAATCGTTCCAGAAGTCGGACCGCCTGAAATGAACGCAGACATCCTTTTATCCGCACAAGACCTGAGCGTGCGCTTTGGCGGCGTGCTGGCCGTCAACAAGGTCAGCTTCGACGTCAAGCGCGGCGAGGTCTTCACCCTGATCGGCCCCAACGGCGCTGGCAAGACCACCGTGTTCAACCTGATCAGCCGCATCTACACCCCCACCACGGGTGTGATCGACTTCGCCGGGCCACAAGGCACGCTTCGCCTGACCGACCAGCCAGCGCATCAAATTGCCGGACTGGGCATTGCCCGAACCTTTCAGAACATCGAGCTGTTCGAGCACGCGACCGTGCTGCAAAACCTCTTAATTGGCCGCCACACGCACCGCAAGACGGGGTTGTGGAGCGAAATGTTCTTCACCCGCAAAACCCGCGCAGGCGAGATTCAAGCGCGTGAAAAAGTCGAGGAAGTGATTGATTTTCTGGACCTGCAACACCACCGCGACTCGATGGTGGCGGGCTTGCCTTATGGCGTGCGCAAAGTGGTCGAGCTGGCGCGCGCCCTGTGCACCGAGCCCAAACTGCTGCTGCTCGATGAGCCATCGTCGGGCCTGAACGTCGAGGAAACCGAAGACATGGCCTTCTGGATCTCGGACATCAAAAACGAGCTGGGCATCACCGTGCTCATGGTGGAGCACGACATGAGTTTGGTCTCCAAAGTGTCGGACCGCGTGCTGGCCATGAGCCAGGGCGAAGAAATCGCCACCGGCACGCCCAGCCAGGTGCAAAGCGACCCCGGCGTCATCGAGGCCTATCTGGGCTCAGTGGACGACGTGTCTGCTTTGCGCCGTGAAAACTATGTGCCCGGAGGTGCCGCATGAGCGCAGCCACCCAAACCCTGAACACGTCGGCAGAGGCGGCCGATGACAACGTGATGCTCAAGCTGCTCAACGTTGAGAGCGCCTACGGCCCGATCAAGGCGATTCGCGGCGTGAGCCTGCAGGTGCGGCGTGGCGAGATCGCCACCGTGCTCGGCTCCAATGGCGCGGGCAAGACCACCATCCTCAAAACCATCAGCGGCATCATCGACCCGCGCAAGGGCTCGATCGAGTTCAAGGGCCAGAGCATCACCGCGCAAGACCCGGCCATCATCGTGCAGCGCGGCCTGATGCATGTGCCCGAAGGCCGAGAGGTGTTCCCGCTGCTGTCGATTCGCGACAACCTGCTCATGGGCGCCTACACCCGCAAGGACCGCGATGGCGTGGCGCGCGACATGGAAGCCGTGTACAACTACTTTCCCATCCTGCGCGAGCGGGCTGCGCAAGACGCGGGCTTGCTCTCGGGCGGGCAACAGCAGATGCTGGCGATCAGTCGGGCGCTCATGGCCGACCCCGACCTGATCTTGCTGGATGAACCCAGTTTGGGCCTTTCTCCGAAGTTGACCAAGGAAATCTTCGAAATCGTGGTGCGCATCAACCGCGAGCGCGGCACCACCATCTTGTTGGTGGAGCAAAACGCCAACATGGCGCTGAACGCCGCGGACTACGGCTATGTGCTGGAAAACGGCCGCATCGTGATGGAAGACACCTGCGCCCGCTTGCGTGAAAAAGAGGACATCAAGGAGTTCTACTTAGGGCTCAAAGAAGAAGGCGTGCGCGCCGACCGCCGTTGGAAAAAGAAGAAAACCTGGAGATAAAACATGAGCCAACTCTGGGACACCTCCGGCATTGCGCCACAAAAAAATATCGTCATGGCGGGCGAGACCATCCCCGCCATCTTCTGGAACGCGGTGACCGCTCGCGGTCCCAATGTCTGGATGCGCCAAAAAGACTTGGGCATCTGGCGCAGTTGGACCTGGAACGAGACCGCCCAAGCCGTGCGCGAGATCGGCCACGGCCTGATGGCGCTGGGTTTTGAGGCGCGGCACACCGCCTCCATCCTGGCCAACACCAACATCGAGTGGGTGCTGTGCGACCTGGCCGTGCTGAGCGCCGGTGGTGTGTCCAACGGCATCTACCCGACCGATGCGGCCGAGCAAGTGCATTACCTGTGCGAAGACTCGGGCACCCGCGTGCTGTTTGTCGAAGACGACGAGCAGCTCGACAAGGCCCTGGCCGTGCGTGACACCTTGCCCCTGTTACAAAAAATCGTGGTGTTCGACATGGAGGGTCTGCGTGACTTCCATGATCCGCAGGTCATCAGCCTTAAACAATTGCAAGCGCTGGGCCGTGAACACGCCCAGCAGCACCCCGACATGCTCGCGCAGCGCAGCGCCGCTTGCAAGCCCGAAGAGCTGGCCATTTTGGTTTACACCTCGGGCACCACCGGCAAGCCCAAAGGCGGCATGCACAGCCACCATGGCCTGGTCTACACCGTGCGGGGCTACAACACGCTGATTGCCCGTGACGAGCGCGACGAGTGCATGTGCTTTTTGCCGCTGTGCCACATTGCCGAGCGCATGGGGGGTGAGTATTTCTCGATGTACACCGGGGCCAAACTCAACTTTGTCGAGAACCCCGAAACGGTGCCCGAAAACGTGCGCGAAATCGCACCCACCGTGTTCACGGCTGTGCCCCGCGTCTGGGAAAAGTTTTATTCGGGCGTGATGATCGCGCTGAAAGAGGCGGGCGGCCTGCAGCAAGCCACTTACGGTTGGTCCATTGGGGTTGGCCACCAGGTGGCCGAACTGGTGCTGGCGCACAAGCCGGTGCCCGGCAGCCTCAAGCTGCGCTTTCATGTGGCCCGCTTGCTGGCGCTCAACAACGTGCGCAAGATGATCGGCATCCACCGCGCGCGTTTTTTGGTCACGGGTGCGGCCCCCATTTCTCCCGATTTGGTGCGTTGGTATTTGGCGCTGGGCTTGCCCATGCTCGAAGTCTGGGGCATGACCGAGACCTGCGGTGCGGCCACCGGCGTGCCTGCCGACCGCATCAAGCCTGGCTCCATTGGCCCGGCCGCCGAGTACAACGAAATGCGTCTGGACCCGGTGACCAGCGAGATTTTGGTGCGCGGCCCCAATGTGTTCATGGGCTACCTGAACCTGCCCGAAAAAACGGCCGAGACCATCGATGCCGATGGCTGGCTGCACACGGGCGACGTGGGCGTGGTGGACGAGGAAGGGTTTTTCCGCATCACGGACCGGATGAAAGACATCATCATCACGGCTGGTGGCAAAAACATCACCCCCAGCGAATTGGAAAACGAATTGAAATTCTCGCCCTACGTCACCGATGCGGTGGTGATTGGCGACAAGCGGCCTTATTTGACAGTGATCATCATGATTGACCAGGAAAACGTGGAGAAATACGCACAGGACAACGACGTGCCTTTCTCCAATTACGCCAGCCTCACGCACAGCACCGAGGTGCAGGAACTGATCCAGGCCGAAGTGGACCGCGTCAACAAGAAATTCGCACGCGTCGAGCAGATCAAGAAATTCTGGCTGCTGGACACCCAGCTGAGCGCCGAAGATGAAGAACTGACCCCCACCATGAAGCTCAAGCGTAAACTGGTTGAGAAAAAATACACGCCACAAATCGAGGCGATGTACCGTTGATTCGATTCCCTTTTCCCTTTTATCCATCACCACAACAGGAGACCTGCACCATGAAAATCAAACTCAGCCTCGTCGCCGCTGCGATGGCCCTGACCGCTGGCGCGGCCATGGCCCAGACGCAGGGCGTGTCCAAAAACGAAATCACGCTGGGCTCGATCCAAGATTTGTCGGGCCCGCTGGCTGGCTTTGGCAAGCAAGTGCGCTTGGGCATGATGCTGCGCGTGGACGAAGCCAACGAGCAAGGCGGCATCAATGGCCGCAAGTTCAAGCTGCTGGTCGAAGACTCGGCCTATGACCCCCGCCGCGCCGTGCTGGCCGCGCAAAAGCTGGTCAACCAGGACAAGATTTTTGCCATGATTGGCCACATCGGAACGGCGCAAAACATGGCCGCCATGCCGGTGCAGTTCCAGAAGAATGTGATCAACTTCTTCCCGGTCACAGCCGCCCGAGAAATGTACGAGCCCTTCCACAAGCTCAAGTACTCGTTTGCCGCCACCTATTACGACCAGATGCGCCTGGGCCTGCCGATTTTGGTGAAAGAAAAGAACGCCAAACAAATCTGCGCCATGCACCAGGACGATGAATTTGGTCTGGAAGTGTTCCGTGGCGCCGAAGAAGGCCTCAAAACCATGGGCATGAAATTTGCCGAAGTCACCACCTACAAACGTGGCGCGACCGACTTTGCATCGCAGATGCAAAAACTGGCCTCGTCCAAGTGCGATTTCGTTGTGATGGGCACCATCATTCGCGAGACCATTGGCGGCATCGCCACCGCGCGTCGTCTGGGCTTTAACCCCACTTTCATGGGTTCAAGCGCGTCTTACACCGACTTGATTCACAAGTTGGGCGGCCCCGCCATGAATGGCTTTTATTCCACCATGTCGACCCAGCACCCCTATCTGGACGAGGCCGCGCAACCCATCCGCTTCTGGGCCAACAAGTACAAGACCAAGTTCAACGAAGACCCGACCGTGTTCTCGGTCTACGGCTACAACGCCATCGACTCGTTCTTGCGCGCGGTTGAGAAATCCGGCAAAAACGTGACCACCGAGAGCATCATCAAGGCCATGGACACCATGGTGATCCCGCCCGATATTTTCGGCACTGGCGAAATGACCTTCACCGCCACCAAGCGTTTGGGCAGCAACGCCTCGCGCATGTCGCAAATCACCGACGGTCGCTGGAAAGTGACCTCGGGTTACTTCAGCGACAATAAGTAAAGCCTGCAGCGCCCGCTGCATGACAAAAACCGCCAGTGCCCGCAAGGGTCTGGCGGTTTTTTCATGGGGGCTTCAAGAAACATTTGAGCAGAATAATTCAGCCAAACACTCCATTTTTTACGAACTATAAAGCCATCTGAATCAGCAAAAAACTGCGCCTTCTGCCCTAGACTTCAAACCTTTGAACAGATGGTTGTTGACATGTGTGTCCAACCGGTGCTTTGAATAAGTCTTGTCGGATTTGAAGGTCTTTATGAATACCGTTGCCCCCCTTTGGTTATGGGCCACTTTTGTGGCCATTGTGTTGGTGTCGCTGTTCGTCGATTTTGTGGTGCTCAAAAAGCAAGGTGCCCATGACATCGGCGTCAAGGAGGCGTTCAACTGGTCGCTGATCTGGATCGCGCTGAGCTTTTTGTTCAACGGCTTGTTTTGGTGGGCCATCAAGGACACCACCGGTTCGGTGGCGTTGGCGAACACCAAGTCGCTGGAATTCCTCACCGGTTACCTGATCGAGAAATCATTGGCGGTGGACAACATCTTTGTCTTCCTGATGATCTTCACCTACTTCGCAGTTCCGAACCAGTTCCAAAAGCGCGTGCTGATGATCGGCATCATCGGGGCCATCGTGTTGCGCACGGTGATGATTCTGGTGGGTGGTTGGTTGCTGGCCCAGTTCCATTGGGTGCTCTATGTCTTCGGTGCCTTCTTGATCCTCACAGGTGTGAAGATGTGGTGGGCTGCAGGCAAGGAACCCGATCTGGACGACAACCCTGCGCTCAAGCTGCTGCGCAAAGTATTGCCGGTCAGTCAAAACTACGATGGTGAAAATTTCTGGACCATCGAAAACGGCAAGAAGATCGCGACGCCCTTGTTCATGGTGATCTGCTTGATCGCCTTGACCGATGTGATCTTTGCGGTGGACTCGATCCCGGCGATTTTTGCGATCACCTCGGACCCCTTCATCGTGCTGACCAGCAACGTGTTTGCGATCCTGGGTTTGCGTGCCATGTATTTCTTGCTGGCTGCAGTCGCTAACAAGTTCCACCTGCTGAACTACGGCCTGGCCGTGATTCTGGTGTTCATCGGCACCAAGATGTGCTTGATCGATGTCTTCAAGATTCCGGTGGGCATCTCGCTGGGCGTGGTGGTCGGCATCCTGGCCGTGACCATGTTGTTGAGTGTGCGCTCAGCCAAAGCCTGACACGCTGCCCTTCAGGGCAATCCTCTGAACAAGCCTCCAGGGCCACAAGCCTTGGGGGCTTTTTCACGTCTGAAGCTGCAGCACCTGAGCCTGTGGCGGTTCAAGCAGCCACGTCGCTGGCCTGCAAGAGCCGCTGCACCAGGGGATGCTGCACTTTCTTTTCGGTGCCGATCGCGAAAAAGTTTTCCTTCACGCCATCGCAGGGCCCTAAGCGCTGCACGTCATAGTGCGCCAGCAACTCGTCGTGCATCCACTCAGCGGCCGGGAAGACACCCATACCGCTTTCACCAAAGGTCTTGAGCAAAGCGCTGTCTTCGAATTCACCCACGATGCGCGGGCGGATGCCGTGCTGTTCAAACCAGTGGTCCAGTCGGGCGCGCACGGCGGTGTGGCCGGTGGGCAGCAGCACCGGCACCTCGGCCAAGCTGGCCGGAAACTTCTTTTTGGCCGACTTGACCAGCGCGGCCGTGCCATACCAAGACACAGGAGACGTGCCCAGTGCATGGTTGTAGAGCTTGATGTTGGCGTTGCCCGGCGCTGGGCGGTCCGACAGGACCACGTCCAAACGGTGCAGGGCCAAGTCACCCAGCAGCTCGTCGAATTCACCCTCGTGGCAGAGCAAACGCAAATGCGGCTCGCCCATCACAGGTTGCATCAAGCGTCGCACCACCAGTTTGGGCAAGCCGTCCGAGATGCCTGCGGCGAGCCGCACGGTGGGTGAGCTCACCGCGTCGCGCACCAGCGCGGGCAGGTTTTCACCCAACTGAAAAATCTGATCGGCTTGCTGCATGGCCGCCAGCCCAGCATCGGTCAGCACCAAGCCACGACCCGCAGGTTTGAGCAAGGCGTAGCCCAAAGACCGCTCCAGTTCCCGCACTTGGGCGCTGACGGTTTGCACGGCCATGTCGAGCTTGTCGGCCGCTCGGGTGATACCGCCTTCTTTGGCCACGACCCAAAAGTAATACAAGTGCTTGTAGTTGAAGGTGGTTCGCATGGACAGAATTTTCAGGAGGATAGATCGGCGATTATCTGCTTTTGCGGGGTGAACCGCGCGTTTGAAGTGAGGCCACATATGAGCTGTTCAGCGGACGGATCAGCCAGCAATGGGCAGAGCAGGGCTGCGTGTGGCCTGTCACGCAAAGGCCAGCGCAACGGGGTGCGTGTGGTTAGAGTGTGCTCAAGCACAAACGAAGCACACCATGAACCTCTTGACCGCACTGCGTCCGGGCTTGCCCATCCTGATCGGCGCTGCGCTGATGTTGTCGGTCAGCATGGGCTTGCGGCAAAGCTTGGGCGTCTTCATGCCCGCCTTGACCCAGGACATCGGGATTTCAGTGTCCGAGTTCACATTGGCGATTGCGGTGCAAAACCTGGCCTGGGGGTTTTTGCAGCCCTTTGCAGGGGCTTTGGCCGTGCGCATCGGTTACCGGCCCCTCATGATGACCGGTGCGGTGCTGTACATCCTGGGCATGACGTTGCTGTGCCTGGCGCAAGGCCTGCTGGGTGTGATCCTGGGCGCTGGGGTGGCCATTGGCGCGGCCATGGCCTGCAACGGATCGGCCATCGCCATGGCGGTGGCTTCGCGTCCGGTGTCGCCTGCCTTGCGAAGCACGGTTTTGGGCATCGTGTCCGCTGCAGGCTCCTTGGGGGCCTTGATGGCAGCGCCCATTGGCCAGCTGCTGTCGCAGGCGCATGGTTGGCGCGTGGGCGTGGGCGGTTTTGTCGTCATGGCCTTGGTCATCTTGCCCGCCGCCTGGTATGCCGGGCGGGTGGATGCCTTGCCGGTGCCGCCTTCACCGCATGGTGAAAAAGACAATGCCCCCGACATGGCCCGGTTTGCCTTGAAACATCCGCCTTTTGCGGTGATGACACTGGCCTATTTTGTGTGTGGCATGCAGTTGGTGTTTTTGACCACGCATTTGCCGTCCTACCTCGATTTGTGCGGCATGGACCCGATGCTGAGTGCCCAAGCGTTGGGCATGATTGGTGGCTTCAACGTTTTGGGCAGCTTGTTTTTCGGATGGGCGGGTGGGCGTTACAACAAGTTGCTGCTCTTGGGCGGCATTTATGTGCTGCGCTCATTCGGTCTGGCTTGGTATTTCCTGTCGGTGCCAACGCCTGAGAACACGCTGGTGTTTGCTGCCATCATGGGCTTTTTGTGGCTGGGTGTGGCCCCTCTGGTCACCGGCTACATCGGCGAAACCTTTGGCCTGCGCTGGCAAGCCATGCTGGGCGGCATCGCTTTCATGAGCCACCAGCTGGGCAGTTTCATGGGGGCCTTGGGGGGCGGTCTGGTGTTCGATGCCATGGGTTCTTACAACCGGGCCGTGCAAGTGGGCGTGTTGGTGGGGCTGTTGGCCGGCATGCTGCAAATGGCTTTTGCGCTGCGCGCCGAGTTGCCACCTGGCCAGCCCAGACCGGCCTGAAGCTCTTAGCCACGGACCGTGGCCCGGCTCGGGTCTCAAATCCCCAGCTGCTTGGCCGCCAGCTCTTTCATGATCTCTTCGGCCCCGCCGCCGATCATCATGACCTTGACTTCGCGGTACACCCGCTCACTCACCGTGCCGCGCATGTAGCCCATGCCGCCCAGCATTTGCACGGCGGCATCGGCGCAAAACTGCATGGTTTGGGTGGCGTGGTTTTTGAGCAGGCACACCTGCGCGACCCACTCGGCACCGGTCTGGCCTGCATCAGCTTGTTGCGTCACGGCATCGACCCAAGCTTGCGTGGACGAGATGCGCATTTGCATGTCCATCAACTTGTGGCGAATCGCCTGCCGCTCAATCAAAGCCGCGCCAAAGGTCTGGCGCTGGCGTGCCCAGGCCAGGGCTTCGTCAAAGCAAGCCTGGGCAAAGCCCAGCGCCATGGCCGACATGGCCAGGCGCTCGCCGTTGAAGTTGCCCATGATCATTTTGAAACCCGCGCCTTCGTCGCCCAGGCGGTAACGCTGGGGCACGCGAACCCCATCAAAGCGCAGCTGCGCCGTGTCCGAGCTGTGCCAGCCCATCTTGTGCAGTCGCGTGCGCGTGATGCCAGGCGTGTCACCCGGCACCACGACCATCGAGATGCCGCTGGCGCCCTTGCTGGCCGGGTGGGTGCGCACGGCCAGCGTGATCCAGTCGGCGCGCAGGCCCGAGGTGATGAAGACTTTTTCACCGTCGATCACATAGTCGGCCCCATCGGCGCGGGCGGTGGTGCGCAGGCTGGCCACGTCCGAGCCGCCACCGGGCTCGGTGATGGCCAGCGCCGCGATGCGCTCGCCGCGCAGCACCGGGGGCACCACTTCGGCTTGCAACTCAGCAGTGCCGTGGGCCATGACGGGGGGCAGGCCAATGTTGTGAGAAAACAGGCTGGCCATCACGCCGCCGCTGCCGCCGAAACGCGCCAGGGTTTGCGACAACATGTTGCGCGCACGCCAGGGCGCGGTGGTGCCGCCCAAGTGTTCGGGGTAGCCCAAGCCCAGCAGGCCCAGCGCAGCGGCTTGGGTGTACAGCGATCGGTCAAATTGGCCGGCTTCTTCCCAAGCGGGCACATGCGGGGCGATGGCTTGTTTGGCAAAGCGTTCTACCGTGGCCTGCAGGCTTTGCAGGTCTTCGGTCGAGAAATCAGTTGTGCCATCAGAGGTGTTCATGTGGCGTCCTTCCATTGCACCAGCACTTGGCCGGGGCCCACTTGCTGGCCCACGCTGGCCGAAATGCTGTGCACCGCCGCATCGCGTGAAGCGCACAAAATGTGTTCGAGCTTCATGGATTCGATGACCAGCACGGCATCGCCTTGCTTGACCTGCTGACCTTCTTGCACATGCAGCGCAATCAGCTTGCCGTTGAAAGGCGCGCGCAGCGACTGCGCCGCTTGGGCGCTGGCACCTGAGCTGGGGGCGCTGTGGCTTTGGTCGGTGAGCCACAACTCCACGCATTCGGGGCCCTGCAGTTGCACATGCCAGCGCTTGAGCGCGCCATGGCAGGCCACTGCACGGGCTTGCCAGTGGCGGCCGTTCAGCGTGATGTGCTGAGCCTCGTCGCTGCGTTGTACGCGTGCCTCGTGCGTGGCATCTCCCGTTTTAATGCGCACTTGTCCCCGACCCAGCTCCTGCAAGCGCAGCGACAAGACCTCATCGCCCAAGCCCATGCGCACGGGGCGCATGAACGGGCTGGGCATCGCGGCGGCGGGCGCTTGGTGTGCGTAGAGCACAGCCAGAACGGCCACGGTGCGAGCGTCGCTTTGGGCTTGCAGGTGTTCACGCACCGAGTCGGCTTGTTCGGCCAAAAACGGAATCAAGGCCTCACCCGCACGGAACACCGTGTGCTGCAAGCAAGCTGCCAAAAACGCCCTGTTGGTGGGCAGGCCCAGCATGGTGGTCTGGTTCAGGGCTGCGGACAGCTGGTCAATCGCTTCGCTGCGTGTGGGCGCGTGCGCAATCAGCTTGCCCAGCATCGAATCGTAGTGCGGCGTGACCACCGCACCCGCGTGCAGCGCATGGTCAAAGCGCAAACCTTCCGGTGCGACAAAGGCTTGCACCGTGCCAGTCTGCGGTGTGAAGTGTTCGTCTTCGGCGCACAGTCGCACTTCAATCGCGTGGCCTTGCAGGCATACATCGGCTTGCGTCAGCGGCAGCGGTTCGCCACGTGCAATGCGCAGTTGCCACTCCACCAAGTCGAGACCTGTGAGCATTTCGGTCACCGGGTGCTCCACTTGCAAACGGGTGTTCATCTCCATCAGATAAAAGGGCTTGTCGGCCTGGGCTTCGTCCAGCAAAAACTCCACTGTGCCCGCGCCCACATAGCCCGCCGATTGCGCGAGTGCAATGGCCGCTTGTCCCAGTTGCTCGCGCAGCGCAGGCGTCACCGCCGGGCTGGGTGATTCTTCGATGAGCTTTTGGTGCCGCCGCTGCACCGAACAATCGCGCTCACCCAGGTGGATGCAGTGGCCGTGCGCGTCGGCCATGATCTGCACCTCGATGTGGCGGGGGCGCAGCAAGGCGCGCTCCATCAACAAGTCACCGTTGCCAAACCCGGCCAGTGCTTCAGATCGGGCGCTGTGCAAAGCGGGCAGCAATTGCGCCATGTCGGTCACAAGGCGCATGCCGCGCCCGCCGCCACCGGCCACGGCTTTCACCATGAGCGGCAAGCCCAGTTGCTCGGCTTTTTCAGTGAAAGTGGCGTCGCTTTGGTCCGTGCCAAAGTAGCCAGGCAGACAAGGCACGCCGTGTTGCACAGCCAATGCTTTGGCGGCCGATTTGCTGCCCAGTGCGCGGATGGCCGCAGGTGGTGGGCCTACCCAGGTGAGGCCTGCGTCGATCACTGCTTGCCCAAACTCGGCGTTTTCACTCAAAAAACCATAACCCGGGTGCACCGCATCGGCCCCGGTGGCCTGCGCGGCCGCCAGCAGTTTGTCGATGCGCAAATAGGAGTCAGCGGACAGCGTGCCGCCCAAAGCGACAGCGGTGTCGGCTTCTTGCACATGCAGCGCGTCGCGATCGGCGTCGGAGTAAACGGCCACCGTCTGGATGCCCATGAGGCGAGCGGTGCGGATCACGCGGCGGGCGATCTCGCCCCGGTTGGCGATCAGCAATCTCGTGATGTCATGGGGCAAAGTGGTAGACAAGCTGGTGGTCATGCTGCGTCCTTGCCTGAGAGAGTCCAAGGCGCAGGCTGTTTGCGTGCAAACGCGGCCAGGCCTTGTGCGGCTTCGGCGCTGCGAAGGCCTTGGGCAAAGGCTTGTGCTGCATCACCGCGCAAATCCGGCACCGGGCTGCGCAGCTGGCGCAGCAGTTGTTTGGTGCTGGCCACCGCGCCGGGTGCAGCACGCATGAGGCGCGTCAGGGTCTTTTTCCAAACTTCAGCGCTGTCCTCTTCGAAGACTTCGTTGACCAAACCCACTTGCAGCGCTTGCGCTGCGGTGTAGCTCAGGCCTTGCAGCAGGCACTGGCGCGCCGCGCTCTCACCCAGGCGTTGCCACACAAAAGGCGCGATCTGCGCCGGTGGCAAGCCCAGGGTGACTTCGGGGGTGCCCAGCACCGAGCGGGCTGTGGCCACCACATGGTCGGCGCAGCACACCAGGCCAAAACCGCCGCCCATGGCCGCGCCATCCACCCGGCACACCAGCAACTGGGGCAGGGCAGAGAGGGCGTGCAACAGGTCGCCAAAGCCACGGTTCATGGCCAGCAGCGGGTCGGTTTGGCCAGCCTGCAAAGGCTGGCCAATCAGGCTGGCAAAGCCGCCCAAGCTGCCACCCGCGCAAAAGGCCCCGCCAGCACCGGTCAGCACCACAATGCGCAGCGTGGCATCTTGCTCGGCACGCGCACAGGCTTGCAGCAAGCCGTCCACCACCGCGTCGCTCAGGGCATTGCGGGTGGCCGGGTCGTTCATCGTCCAGGTCTCGACCGCACCCTGGCGTTCGATCAACAAAGTGCTGCTCATTTTTGGGGCCGCTTGGCAATGCCCATCATCTTGGACAGGATGCCCAGCATGACCTCGTCGGCACCGCCGCCAATCGAGGCCAGTCGGCCGTCGCGGTACATGCGCGAGACCTTGTTCTCCCAAGTGAAACCCATGCCGCCCCAAAACTGCAAGCAGGTGTCGGGCACGGTGCGGTTCAAACGGCCTGCTTTGAGCTTGGCCATGGTGGCCCACTCGGTCACGTCTTCGCCCGCGATGTAGTGTTCGCAAGCCTGGTAGGTCAGGGCGCGCAGGCATTCGATGTCGGCCTTGAGTTCAGCCAGTTTGAACTGCACCCACTGCTGGTCGGCCAGAGTCGATCCAAAAAGTTTGCGCTCTTGCGCCCAGTCCACCGTCCACTGAACGCAGTTGGTCAGCGACTGCAGCGTGCTGGCCGCGCACCACAGTCGCTCTTCCTGGAACTGCTGCATCTGGTACAGGAAGCCCTGGCCCTCGGCCCCGATGCGGTAGCGCTGGGGCACGCGCACTTGGTCGAAATAAATCAGCCCCGTGTCGCTGCTGTTCATGCCGATCTTTTTGATCTTTTTGCCCACCTCGATGCCGGGCAACAGCTTGCCGTTTTCGCGCATGGGCACCATGACCAGGCTTTTGTTCTTGTGGATGGGACCTTCGCCGGTATTGACCAGCATACACATCCAGTCGGCTTGCAAACTGTTGGTGATCCACATCTTTTGCCCGCTGATCAGGTAGTCGTCGCCGTCCTTGCGCGCCACGGTTTTGATGCCTGCCACATCGCTGCCCGCACTGGGCTCGCTCACGCCAATGCAGCCCACCATGTCGCCCGCAATTGCCGGGGCCAAAAACTGCGCTCGCAACTCGTCGCTGCCAAAACGCGCCAAGGCGGGCGTGGCCATGTCGGTCTGAACGCCAATCGCCATGGGAATTCCCCCGCAATCGATGTGGCCCAGCGCCTCGGCCATGGCCATGCTGTACGAATAGTCCAGCCCCGCGCCGCCAAAGGCTTCGGGCTTGGTCAGGCCCAACAGGCCCAGGTTGCCCATCTTCTTGAAAACTTCATGCGCCGGAAAAATCTCAGCCGCCTCCCACTCGTCCACATGCGGGTTGATCTCGGCCTCAATGAAACGCTTGAGCGTGTTCTGGATCTCGCGGTGTTCGTGGGTGTATTGCATGGGGTGTCTCCGTGGGGTTGGGTGGTTTACATGCGGGCCACGCCAAAGCTTGTGGCGCGGGGTTGGCGGGCTGCGCTCTCGGCACAGGTATCCAGGCAAAAGCTCAGCACGCTGCGTGTGTCGCGTGGGTCGATCACGCCGTCGTCGAGCACCAAGCCGCTGGTGTAAAACGCATCGGCTTGTGCTTCGAACAGGGCCACGATCTTGTCGAACTGGGCTTGCATCTTGTCGGGGTCGGGCGTGATGCCTTTGCGGGCCATGCCGGCTTCGGCCACGATCTGCATGGTGCGGGCGGCTTGCTCGCCGCCCATCACCGCCGTCTTGGCGCCTGGCCAGCTGAACAAAAAGCGCGGTGCGTAGCCACGCCCGCACATGCCGTAGTTGCCCGCACCAAACGAGGCCCCGCACTGGATGGTGATTTGCGGCACGGTGGCGCTGGTCACGGCCTGGATCATCTTGGAGCCGTGCTTGATCATGCCACCTTGTTCGCTGTCTTTGCCCACCATGTAGCCGGTGGTGTTTTGCAAATAGACGATGGGGTGACCCAGCTGGCACATCCACTGGATGAAGTGCGTGGCCTTGTTGGCCCCGGCCACATCAATCGGTCCGTTGTTGCTGATGATGCCCACGGCATGGCCGCCGATGCGCGCTTGGGCGCACACCGTGGCCGCACCGAACAGGGGTTTGAATTCCAGGACATCCGAATCATCGACCAAGCGCAACATGATTTCGCGCATGTCGATCGGTTCGCGGTGGTGGGCGGGCATCAGGCCCAGCAGCTCTTCGGCGTCCAGGCGTGGGGGCTTGGCTTGCCGTTCCGAGTTGTGCCCAGCCCAGTCCCAACGCGCCACCACATCGCGTGCTGTGCCCAGCGCGTGGCGGTCGTCTTCGCACAGGTATTCGCCCAGACCCGACACGCTGGTGTGCATCTCGGCACCGCCCAGTTCTTCTTCGGTGGCCACTTCACCGGTGGCGGCTTTGAGCAAAGGCGGCCCGGCCAGAAAGGCCCGCGAGCGACCGCGCACCATGATGACGGCGTCACTCAGCCCCGGCATGTAGGCCCCGCCTGCCGTGCCCGAGCCGTGTTGCACCGTGAGCACCGGCAGGCCCGCCGCCGACAGGCGCGCCAGGTTGCGAAACAGGCTGCCCCCCAGCACAAAGCCCTCGACCTTGTATTGCATCAGGTTGGCCCCGGCGCTTTCGACCAAGTGCACAAAAGGCAATTTGTTTTCAAGGGCGAGTTCTTGCACGCGTAAGATTTTTTCAAGGCCACGCGCCTGAATCGCCCCGGCCTCTATCCCTGAGTCGCTGGCCACCACCATGCAGCGCACACCACTGATGAAGCCAATGCCCGCGATCATGCCGCCGCCGGGCACCGATTTGGTGGGGTCCGGCGTGTCCTGCATGAAGCCCGCCAGCGTGCACAGCGGCAAGAAGGGCGCTCCGGGGTCCAGCAGCAAGGCCACGCGTTCACGCGGCAGCAGTTGCCCGCGTTTGTCAAACACTGGTTTGGATTGGGCCGAGGCAAGCGCTGCGCGGTCTTGAAGGGCCTGCCACTGCGCAAGACGCGTCAGCGCGGCTTCGCGCCGTTGCTGGGCCACAGGGCTGTGCGGGTTCCATGCGGATTCGAAATTCATTGGAATACCTTGGGGGTCACGGCGCGGTGAAAGCCGTCAAAGGGTTTGACGGCATCGCGCGCTTGCACATCGGGCTTGGCCACGGCTTGCTGCCAGCCCATGCGCATTTGCGGGCGGGCACCGTCCACACGCAGCACCGTGCCGCTGACAAAGCTGGCAGCGGGTGAGAGCAAAAACACAATGGCGGCAGACGTTTCGGCCTCGGTGCCAAAGCGGCCTTGCGGCACCGTGTTGCGCATCTCGCGCAGCATTGGGCCTGCTTCGGGTGGGTAGTGGTCCATGCCGCTGCTGGCGATGTAGCCCGGGGCCACCGCGTTCACACGCACGCCTTGCGCCGCCCATTCCAGCGCGGCGGTTTCGGTGAAGCTGACCATGCCGGCCCGCGCCGCGCCGCTGTGGCCCATGCCCGGCATCGAGCCCCACATGTCGGCCACGATGTTGACCACCGCGCCGCCGTGTTGTTGCATGCTTTGGTTGAAGCACTCGCGTGCCACCAAAAAACCACCCGTGAGGTTGGTGTCGATCACGGCTTGCCAGCCTTTGGCGCTGGTCTTGGCCAGCGGCGAGATGTATTGCCCACCCGCGTTGTTGACCAAGCCGTGAATGCGGCCGTGCTGCTGCACCACCTGCGCAACCATGGTTTTCACATCGTCTTCGCGCCGGATGTCACAGCTGTGCCAACTGGCTTGCCCACCGTCACCGGTGATTTCTTGCGTGGTGGCGGTCAGCTTGTCGGGGTTGCGGCCCACCAGCACCACATGCGCGCCCAGGTTGGCCAGCTCGTGTGCGGTGCAGCGGCCAATGCCCGAGCCGCCGCCGGTGACCAGGATCACTTGGCCCGTGAGCAGGCCGGGGGCAAAGACCGAACGGTAAGGCGTGGAGGGGGTCATGTGGGGTCTCTCAAAAACAAGGCCAGTGCGGCATCGGTCAATTCGTCCAGCGATGCGCGTGGGGATCTTTTCTGTGTTGTTGGGGCGGGTGCTTGGTACCACTGCACCGCCCAGTTGAGCGCGCCAAAAATCATCAAACGTGCCAGCTGCACCGGGGCCTGCAACTGGCCACTGGCGTGCAGCGCTTGCAGCACGGGTGTCCAGGCGGCTTCGTAGTCGTCCTTGATTTGCGTGATGGTGTGGCGCTGCTCGGCGTTCAGGGACCGCCATTCGTACAGCATCACCGGAATGAAATCGCTGTCAGGCCCCAGCAGCACATCGAACTGGTTGCGGATCAGGGCGCGCAATTGTTCGCGTGGGGGCAGGTCATCTGGCAGCCCCGCGCAGGCGGCTTCTTGGCGCTGGCTGGCTTGCTTCATGCCTTCCACCATCACCGCCAGCAAAAGGTCTTGTTTGTTGCCGAAGTGATAAAAAGGCGAGCCCGGCTGCATGCCCACCAGCGCCGCGATTTCGCGGGTGCTGGTGGCGTCATAACCCTTGCGGTGAAACAGCTGCGCCGCCGCCGAGATCAGCGCCTGACGCCGGTTGCCGTCGTCGCGCTCGTCCTCGGTTTTGCGAGGCCGACCGCGTGTGCGTTTGGGCTCAGCCAGTTCGCTCATGCCTTCATCGCCCCGTCAAACCCATGCTGCGCGAGATCACTTCTTTCATGATCTCGTTGGTGCCGCCGTAGATGCGTTGCACGCGGGCGTCGGCATAGGCGCGGGTGATGGGGTATTCCCACATGTAGCCGTAGCCGCCGTGCAACTGCACGCATTCGTCCATCACCTTGCATTGCAAATCAGAGCACCAGTACTTGGCCATGCTGGCGGTGGCCGTGTCCAGCTTGTCTTGCAGCAGCAGCTCGCTGCATTTGTCCACAAACACACGCGCCACCTGCACCTCGGTTTGCAGCTCGGCCAAGGTGTAGCGGGTGTTTTGGTAGTTGCCCACGGCCTGGCCAAACACCTGGCGGTCTTTCACGTATTGCACCGTCCAGTCAATCGCCGCCTGCGCTGCGGCAATCCCGCCAATCGCGATTTGCAAGCGCTCCCAAGGCAGTTGCTCCATCAGGCAAATGAAGCCCTTGCCCTGCATGGCCGTGCCGCCCAGCAGCTGGTCGGCGCTGACCTTGACGTTGTCAAAAAACAGCTCAGACGTGTCTTGCGCCTTCAGGCCCAGCTTCTTCAAGCGCTTGCCTTTCTCAAAGCCAGGCGTGCCGCGCTCGATCAAAAACAAGCTGGTGCCTTTGGCGCCAGCGGCCGGGTCGGTCTTGGCCACCAAAATCACCAGATCGGCGTGCCAGCCGTTGGTGATGAAGGTCTTGCTGCCGTTGATCACATAGTGGCCGTCGGCTTCGCTACCGGAGGGGCCTGCGTGCCATATGGCGGTGGTTTTGACGCCTTGCAAGTCCGAGCCCGCAGCCGGTTCGCTCATGGCAATCGCGCCCACCATCTCGCCGCTGGCCAGCTTGGGCAGGTATTTTTGCTTTTGTGCTTCGGTGCCGTAATGCAGCAGGTAAGGGGCCACGATCTCGTTGTGCAGGCCGTAGCCGATGCCGGTAAAGCCAGCGCGTGAGAGTTCTTCCATCTGCACCACCGAATACAGCTTGTCGGCGTCTGACCCGCCATAGGCCTCGGGCATCGTCATGCACAAAAAACCGTTGTCACCGGCCTTGTTCCAAACGGCGCGGTCCACATAGCCTTGCTCTTCCCAGGCTTCGTGATGGGGGGCGATTTCCTTGTCCATGAAGCGGCGAAAGCTGTCGCGAAAGGCTTCGTGGTCGGCAGAAAAAAGTGTGCGTTCGATCATGGGTGTCACCAGTAAGACTTGGGGGTTGGTATTTTTACAAAGCGTTTGCTTGGTAAAAGTCTATACTGTTTGACGCATCCCGCAAATACCGGGCAAACCCCTTGATGACCCCCAGGAGACAGCATGAGCGAAGCATTTGTTTATGACGCCATACGCACACCGCGTGGCAAAGGCAAAAAAGATGGCAGCCTGCACGAAGTCAAGCCCATCAGCTTGTTGTCAGGCGTGTTGCGCGAGCTGCAAAGTCGCAACCAGTTCGACACCGCTGCGGTGGACGACGTGGTCATGGGCGTGGTCTCGCCCATTGGCGAGCAGGGCTCGGTGATCCCCAAAGTGGCGGCGCTGGCAGCGGGTTGGGACTGGCGCTGCTCGGGCGTGCAGCTCAACCGCTTTTGTGCCTCGGGTTTAGAGGCCGTCAACATGGCCGCCATGAAAGTGCGCAGCGGCTGGGAAGACCTGGTCGTGGCCGGTGGCCTGGAAAGCATGAGCCGCGTGCCGATTGGCGCGGACGGTGGCGCTTGGGCGCAAGACCCCGAAACCAACAGCGCCACGCTGTTTGTGCCGCAAGGCATTGGGGCCGATTTGATCGCGACCATGAGCGGTTTTACCCGCCATGATGTGGACGCCTTCGCGGTCGAGTCGCAAAAGCGCGCGACAGCCGCGCGTGCGGCGGGCTACTTCGATGGCTCGGTCGTGCCGGTCAAAGACAAGCTGGGCCAGGTCATCCTGGCGAAAGATGAATTCATCAAGCCCCAGACCACCGTGGAAACACTGGGCGGCCTAAAAGCCTCGTTTGAACAACTTGGCGCGATGGGCTTTGACGCGGTGGCTTTGCAGCGCTACCCGCAGGTCGAGCGCATCCACCATGTGCACCACGCAGGCAACTCCTCGGGCATCGTGGACGGTGCAGCGGCGGTGCTGATCGGCTCGGAAGCTGCGGGTAAAACCCACGGCCTCACGCCGCGTGCGCGCATCGTGTCGGTGGCCTTGTCGGGCGCTGACCCGACCATCATGCTCACAGGCCCCATGCCTGCTGCCCGCAAGGCGCTGGCCAAGGCGGGCCTGACGATTGACCAGATCGATTTGTTCGAGGTGAACGAAGCCTTTGCCGCCGTGCCCATGAAGTTCATGCAAGAGATGGGCGTGCCGCACGACAAGGTCAACGTCAACGGCGGCGCGATTGCCATGGGCCACCCGCTGGGGGCCACGGGTGCGATGATTTTGGGCATCTTGATCGACGAGCTGCACCGCCGCAAGCTGCGTTACGGCTTGGCCACTTTGTGTGTGGGCGGCGGCATGGGCATCGCCACCATCGTTGAACGCGTTTGATCGGGGAAAAAGCATCATGAGCATCATCATTTTGAAAACACTGCGCTACGAACTGGCAGACGGCATCGCCACCATCACCTTTGACGAGCAGGGCTCGCCGGTCAACACCATGTGCCTGCAATGGCAGGCCGACCTGACTCAAGCAGCCGAGCAGGCAGCCAAAGACAAGGCTTCCATAAAAGGAATCATCTTGGCCTCGGCCAAGTCCACCTTCTTTGCAGGGGCCGACCTCAAAGGCGTGATGCGCTCGCAAGCCTCGGACGGCCCGCGTGTCTTTGTGGAGATTGAAGGCATCAAGAAAGCTTTTCGCACCATCGAGACACTGGGCGTGCCGGTGGTCAGCTGCCTCAATGGCACGGCGCTGGGCGGTGGCTGGGAAGTGGCTTTGATCGGCCATTACCGCATCGCCACGGCCAACCCCAAAACACAATTTGGCCTGCCCGAAGTCACGCTGGGCTTGATTCCCGGTGGCGGCGGCATCACCAAGATGACACGCCAGCTGGGCCTGCTGGCCGCGCAACCCTATGTGCTGGAGAGCAAACTCTTTGGCCCCGAAGAAGCGCAAAAGCTGGGCCTGGTGCACGAGATCGTGGCCACTGACGACCAACTGCGCCCCCGCGCTTTGGCGCACATCGCGGCAGCACAAGGCCAGCCCGAAGCGGCCCAGCACCTGTGGGACCGCAAGGACTACAAAATGCCCGGCGGCACGCCGAGCAACCCCAAGATCGCGGGCATGCTGAGCGTGGCCCCGGCCGTGCTCAAGCAAAAAACACGCGGCCTGTACCCCGCACCCGAAGCGGCGCTGGCCGCCATGGTCGAAGGCGCGATGGTGGACTTTGACACCGCCATGCGCATTGAAAGCCGTTACCTCGCTGGCCTCATGACCAGCCAGGTGGCGCGCAACATGATCAACACCTTCTTCTTCAACATGAACAGCATCAAGGGTGGCCAAAGCCGCCCCAAGGCTGCGCCGCGCTACAAGCCGCAAAAGGTGGGCATTCTGGGCGCGGGCATGATGGGCTCGGGCATTGCGTATTCACAAGCCAGCCGGGGCATCGCCTCGGTGCTCAAAGACGTGAGCGTTGAAGCCGCTGAAAAAGGCAAAGCCTACAGCCACAAGCTCACGCAAAAGCGCGTGGACAAAGGCCGCATGGCGGCGGACAAGCAAGCGGCTTTGTTGTCACTGATTCAGCCCACCGCCAGCGCTGCAGACCTGAAAGGCTGCGACCTGATCATCGAAGCCGTGTTTGAAAACCGCGAACTCAAGGCCAAGGTCACGCAAGAGGCCGAGCCCATGCTGCTTGAGGGCGGCTTCTTTGCCAGCAACACCTCCACCTTGCCCATCAGCGGCCTGGCCACGGCCAGCGCCAATGCGAATAAATTTGTCGGCATCCATTTCTTCAGCCCCGTCGACAAGATGCAGCTGGTGGAGATCATTCGCGGGGCACAAACCGACGACGAAACCATCGCCCGCGCATACGACTACGTGCAGGCTTTGGGCAAATTGCCGATTGTGGTGAACGACTCGCGCGGCTTTTACACCAGCCGCACCTTTGGCACCTTTGTGATGGAAGGCGCGGCCATGCTGGGCGAGGGCATCCCCGCCCCCGTGATCGAAAACCTGGCCATGCAAGTGGGCATGCCCGTTGGCCCGCTGGCCGTGCTGGACGAAACGGCGCTGTCGCTCTCGGTGCATGTGTTGGACCAAACCCGTGAAGACTTTGCCAAAGAAGGCAAAACTCACACCGCCACACCCGGCGAGTTGTTCGTTGAGCGCATGGTCAAAGAACTCAAGCGCCCCGGCCGCGCCGCAGGCGGTGGTTTTTACGACTACCCCGCTGGTCAAAAGAAAGTGCTGTGGCCTGAGCTGAAAACCCGCTTTGAAAAAGCCGACGTGGCCTATAGCCTGCAAGACATCAAAGACCGCCTGCTGTACCGCCAAGCCGTGGAGACCGCCCGCTGCCTGCAAGAAGGCGTGCTGACCTCGGTGCACGACGGCAACATCGGCTCGATCTTCGGGATTGGCTTTCCGGCCTGGACGGGTGGGGCGCTGCAATTCATCTACGGCCAAGGGGTGGATGCGTTTGCCAAGCGCTGTGCTGAATTGGCCGCGAAGTATGGCGCGGGGTTTGTGCTGACGGCGGAAGTGATCGCGAGCTTGAAGCAGCACCAGCCGGTGTATTGAGGTACAGGCCCGGAAGGGCTTGAAATTAAAAACGCAGCACCTGGGAGACTGAGTGCTGCGTTTTTACTTTTGCACATTTCAAAGCCGATCTGCATTAAGCGGCTTGAGAAGGCTTGGGGGCAGTTGAACAACTGATGGTTTTACAAAATATGCCACTTAGTGGCATAATTTAAATCATGCGCCGCGTCTTCAAAACCCGCCAATTTGCCAAATGGATGCGTAAAACCGATCTGACGGATGACGGTAAGTTGATAGCAGTGATTTGCCATGAGCACTAAAGCGAAACCCAAGGCCAAACCCCAAACTGCCAGCCGCGTGTTGGAAACGGTTTACGAAACAGCGGCCGATCTGGAGCGTTTGGGATTCATCGACAAGCGCAAGATGCAAAAGCTCGACGCGCTGTGCATGGAGCCGATTGCGCCGTATGACAGCGCCCAAATCCGCGCCCTGCGCGAGCAGCACAACCTGAGCCAGACGGTGATGGCCTCGGTGCTCAACACCAGTGCGTCTACGGTACGCAAATGGGAAATCGGTGAGAAGCACCCCAGCGGTCCGTCGCTCAAGTTGCTGAATTTGCTGGACCGCAAGGGGTTGGATGCGTTGTTGTGATGCGCTGGACAAATACCGCGCCGACCCCGTCCGCGACGCCCAGCGCCTGAACGAGCTGAAACATCAAGAACAACGCCAATGGCCCTAGGTGGCCGAACGCAAAGGTGCCCAAGACGCCTGCATGCTGAAGTTCCGCTGGTTACTGGAAGAGCTGCGCGTGAGCTTCTTCGGGCAAGAGTTGCGCACGTCGTGACCGGCCAGCATCAAGTCGCTAGAGAAGGCCTGGAAACAGTTGACTTATTGACGATAGTTGAATTTATTTACCGGCACACTGCGGTCAGAAATAAATGGCTTGTGGGTGGCGTGTCGGCTGACTACAATTGTGGTAAATCATGAAAGGCACCCCATGTCCACCGTTTCCATGCGCATTGACGAGTCTTTGGTTGGCGCGGCCCGCGTGGCTGCCAAAGCGGAATTTCGCACCGTGCAGGGGCAGGTTGAGTTCTGGGCCAAAGTGGGACGCGCTGCCTTGGACAACCCCGATTTGCCAGCTTCTTTCATCGCTGAAAGCCTGATGAGCCTGGCCGAACCGAGAGAAGACACCGTACCTTTTGTGCCTCGCAGTCAGAGCAGCTTGAAAGCATGAGCTGGAAGGTGGAGCAAACGCGGCGCTTTGTTCGCGTTTACAAAAAATTGACCCAAATCAGCCTGATTGCCGACACCGATGCGGCGGTGGAGACGGTGGCCGAAAACCCCGATGTGGGTGAGCGCAAGAAAGGTGATCTGGGCCAGCTCTGGGTGTACAAGTTTCGCAGCCAAGGCCAGCTTTACCTGCTCGGCTACACCCGAGAAGACACTGTGCGTCTGATTTATTTGGAAGCCCTGGGGCCGCATGAAAATTTCTACAGGGATTTGAAGCGCTGAGGGTTTGTGCACGTCAGGCCTTGAGGGGCAGTTCTTTCGCGGTGCCATGCCAAAAAACAGGACAATCAAGCTCAAAAGTCGGATTGCGCTTTGACTTTTCGCCATTCCTGCACGAATCGAGTCATGAAGCCCCGTGTTTCATCCACCAACAAGGTATTCCCATGAAGCGACGCAACA
>NZ_JBILQU010000216.1:0-2761 GCF_044373035.1 Limnohabitans sp.
TGCTCGGCCAACAGCGGCAGCAAGGCCCCGCGTGTGGCACCCCCCGCTCCCAAAATCAACACACGCCGCCCTTGTAGCGGACAGCCCAGGTTGTGCACCACATCACGCACCAGGCCCACGCCGTCAAAATTTTCGGCATACACCTTGTCGCCCTCGAACTTCATGGCATTCACGGCACCGGCCATTTGCGCGCTGGGGGCCAGGTCGGTGGCGTAGGCAAAAGCGTCGAGCTTGAAGGGCGCGGTCACATTCATGCCCCGCCCGCCCGAGGCCCGAAACGCGTCCACTGTGGCCGCAAACTCGCCCAAGGGGCCGAGCAACTTGCCGTAGTCGATGTCTTGCCCCGTGACGTGCGCAAAAGCGCTGTGGATCAGGGGCGATTTGCTTTGCACAATGGGGTTGCCGATCACGGCGTAGCGGTCTGTCATGAAAAAATTCCAGAGGTCAAGAACTGGATCTTATCGCCACCGTTGCTGTCGCCTCGCAGACCCTGCACTTCGGGTCGGTGGCTATACTTTTGCCAATGAAAACAAACAAACCCCTGCGTTTTGAAACTTTGGCTGTGCATGCGGGGCACGGCGTCGACCCTTCCACCGGGGCGGTGGTCGATCCGATTCACCTGTCCACCACCTTTGAGCGGGACCCCGACGGCAGCTACCCGCACGGCTACCTGTACTCGCGCAACCACAACCCCAACCGCAATGGCCTGGAGGCCGCTTTGTCGGCCCTGGAAGGCGGCGCAGGCGCTGCCGCTTTTGGCTCGGGCCTGGCCGGTGTCACGGCCATCTTTCAGGGTCTGCAGCCGGGCGACCATGTGCTGGCCCCGTCCGACATCTACCACGGCACAGCCAATGTGCTCAAACACCTGTTTGCCAAATGGCAGGTCAGCGCCAGCTTTGTGGACATGACCCGTCTGGACACGGTGCGTGCGGCCATGCAGCCCAACACCAAAATGGTCTGGATCGAAACCCCCTCCAACCCGCTGATGCAGTGCGTGGACATTGCCGCCGTGGCCGAGATAGCCCACGCGGGTGGCGCACGCGCCATTGCCGACAACACCTTTGCATCGCCCGTGTTGCAGCGCCCACTCGATTTGGGTTGCGACATGGTCATGCACGCCACGACCAAGTACCTGGGTGGCCGCAGCGATGTGCTGGGCGGCATCGTCATCACCCGCCAGGACGACGCGCACTTTGCCGCCTTGCGCACCGCGCAGCTGTTTGGCGGCGGTGTGCCTTCGCCGTTTGACTGCTGGTTGGTCATGCGCAGCTTGCCCACCCTGCCCTACCGCATGCAGGCGCATTGCGCCAATGCCGACAAGGTGGCCCGCTTTTTGAACGAGCACCCGCAAGTCAGCGCCGTGCACTACCCGGGCCTGGAGGGCAACGCCTTTCACGCGGTTGCCAAAAAGCAGATGTCGGGCTTTGGCGGCATGCTGTCGTTTGAAGCCAAAGGCGGCAAGGACGCGGCGATGGCCCTGGCCGCGAATGTGGCGATCTTCACCCGCGCCACCAGCTTGGGCGGTGTGGAAAGCCTGATCGAGCACCGCGCCTCGATCGAAGGGCCTGAGAGCAAGACCCCGCAAGGTCTGTTGCGCGTCTCGGTGGGCCTGGAGCATGCCGACGACCTGATCGACGACCTGGCGCAAGCCCTTGAACGCGCCCGCAGCTGAGCGTCTGCCCTCTGGGGCACGCCCCTCGCTGGCGGTGGCCTTGATTGTGTTGGCCCAGTGCCTGAGCACCTCGCTGTGGTTCAGCCCCAGCGGGGTGGCCGACAGCCTGATGCGCGATTGGCAGCTGAGTGCGGCCGCTTTCAGCTGGCTTTTGGCGGCCACCCAACTGGGTTTCATCGCGGGCACACTGGCGTTTGCCTTCAGCGGCGCGGCCGACCGGTTTCAGCCGACACGCATTTTTGTGGTGTGCAGCCTGCTGGGGGCACTGGCCAATGCCGCCGTCACCTGGGGCGTGACCGATTACGGCCTGTTTTGGAGCCTGCGCTTTGTGGTAGGCATGTGCCTGGCCGGCATCTACCCGCTGGGCATGAAGATGCTGGTGCAGCGCGTGGGCAGCAAACCCGCAGCGGCCTTGGGCTGGCTGGTGGGCATGCTGACGCTGGGCACGGCCATGCCGCATGCCTTGCGCGCATTGGGCCAAAGCTGGCCCTGGCCTGAAGTGCTGCTGGGCTCGTCGGTGCTGGCCCTGCTGGGCGCGGTGCTGGTGGGCTGGATGGGACAAGCGCCCAAGCAACAAACATCTTTAACTGAACCCATGGCACCTCCTGCCACACCGGTTCGCCTGAGCACACAGGCCTTGCGCGCGGTGATTGCGGTGCGCGGTTTTCGGGCATCGGCGCTGGGCTACTTTGGCCACATGTGGGAGCTGTACGCATTCTGGAGTGTGCTGCCTTGGCTGAGCCTGCCCATTGCGCGCGCCTTGACCGTACCGGGCGAGCCTTTGGCCCCCGCTGTGGCCTGGATCAGCTTTGCCGTCATCGGCATCGGCTTTTTTGGCTGCGTGCTGGGCGGCCTGTGGAGCCGCCGCGTGGGCAGCGCCAAGGTGGCGGCCAGTGCTTTGGCGGCCTCGGGCCTGATGTGCGTGGGCTACCCCTTCATTCCGGACAGCTGGCCGCTGGTGCAGCTGGGGTCTTTGCTGTTTTGGGGCGTTTGTGTGGTGGCCGATTCGCCGCAGTTTTCGGCCATGTCTTCGCAATACGCACCGCCCCAGTGGCTGGGCAGCGCGCTGGTGCTGCAAAACGGCGTGGG
>NZ_JBILQU010000217.1:0-2736 GCF_044373035.1 Limnohabitans sp.
AAAGCCACAGTGCCTTTGTGCAAAAGCGCGTTGCGCACCTGGCGGCACAACACCGCACTGAGCAACGCCGACAAGCGCACATCGTGCCGGTGTCCATCCAGGCCAGCAGTACGGCACAGATTCGCCGCGAATACGCCCAGGTGATATTGAAAGCTGCTTTGAATTTGCACCGTCACCCGCAAAACCACACGGCTGACCAATCCCCCGTTGGTCAGCCCAGCGGCAAGCGCGTGAGCTTTGGCCTGGTCCGCATGGCCAACATTGACCCGCTCATTGACGTGGCCATGGCATTGCACGACATGCCTATGCCCGAGGGTGTGCGCATCCATTTGTGCGTTTACCACTCGCGCCACTCGCTCTTGGTACGCTCAGGCCTAGAGCGCACCATCGACCAAACCCTGCAACGCCATGGTCAAGACAAAGACCCAATAGCCCAATTGCGCAAGCCCGCTATACGCGCAGCCATCGACGCCCACCCCGAAACCGATCACCTGTTTGTGGTGCTGGCCACTGCCGTGGCCGAAGTCGGGCGTGACCACGACTACGACTGGGCCGTGGTTGAGCCCTCGTCCATGCGCAGCATCATCCAGCTGGCTGGCCGAGTGCGCCGCCACCGCAGTGGTGCTGTGCAATTGCCCAACATCGCTTTGCTGTCGCACAACCTCAAGGCCTTGGAAAACCCGGGCGGTGCTGCCTTCACCCGACCTGGCTTTGAAACTGCAGGCCATCCGTTGGCGGCTCACGCGCTCAACGACCTGTTGCGCGACCAGGATTGGCAGCAATTGGATGCCACATCCCGAATCACCCAGCACAACCCCTTGCAAGCCGAGCAACGCTTGAGCGATCTGGAGCACGCCCGCCTGGGCGGCGTGATGGAAACGCTCGCACCCGAAGACCAGCCAGAGGATGGAGTGGATAAGGAGCTGACCGTTCGCCGCTGGTGGCAAACACTGAGCCACTTGACCGGGGTGGAACAGCGCAGCAAACCCTTCAGGCACGACCCGCAAGGCCGCGAAGAATTTATGTTGCTGCCCACCGAAGACGAAGACGGCTTTGAGTTTTGCACGCTGGATGACGAACAGCGCAAACAAAACCACGACAACTTGTTTGCGCCTTTGGCCCTTTCAGAAAACCCGGCCATCAGCGCTTGGGCGGTGCGCCCTTATATGACCGAATTGACCGAGCTGGCAGAAACTAAAACTCAGGGCATCGAGCCATTGGCAAGGCGGTTTGGGGCTTTGGGGTTGCCCAAGGGGCAGGGTACACAAGTCTGGGCATGGCACCCCATGCTGGGTTTTCGCCGAAGGGTGCAAGAGTGAGCAGCAAAAAAGGCTTTTCAAGTTTACAAAAATAAAAATTTTTAATAAAATGTAAACCTCCTAAGTCAAACCCCAGTTCACCTCAAGAAAGCCCGTCATGCTCCACACCCGACTCCAACAGGCCCGCAAAGCCACCGGATTGTCTTTGCGCGAAGTGGCTGAGCGCGTAGGCGTATCGCACGCCGCCATCAAAAAATACGAAGACGGTGAAACCACGCCATCCAGCGACATGCTGCTCAAGCTGTCGCAAGCCCTGAATGTGCGCGTGGCCTACTTCTTTCGGCCTCAAACCGTGGTGCTCGACGGGCTGGAATACCGCAAACACACTGCTCTGCCCAAAAAACGCCTGAACGCCATCACCCATGCCGTGATCGACCAGATCGAACGGCGCATGGAACTGGAAAATCTCTTTCCGCAGCCACCCAAAGCCTTTGCCATACCGCTTGAATTGCCCACGGTCACCGATATGGCGCACATCGAAGCGGCGGCGGAGCAAGTGCGCAAGGCTTGGCAGCTGGGCATGAACCCGATTCCTGATTTGATTGGCACCCTAGAAAACCAGGGCATTCGCGTCTTCATCACCGAAGACGATGGTGACAAACACTTTGACGGCCTGGCGGCACATGCCGCCGGTGTGCCTGTGGTGGTGGTGGGGCGGCACTGGCCGGGTGACCGCCAGCGCTTTACGCTCGCGCACGAGCTGGCGCATTTGCTGCTGGCCGAGCGAATCCATGCGTCACTGGATGCCGAACTGGTGTGCAACCGCTTTGCGGGTGCATTCCTGTTCCCCCGGCGCGCTGTTTTGCAAGAGCTGGGCACGCACCGCAACGCCATTGAACTGCAAGAGTTGGCGCTGCTGAAGGTCGAATACGGCCTGTCCATGGGCGGCATTCTTTACCGCGCACGCGACCTAGGCATTGTCAGCGCCGCTTACCGCCAAGCGCAGGCCGACCTCTTCAAAGCCAAAGGCTGGCACTTGACCGAACCTGGCCCTGCCTACCCCGCCGAAAAAGCCCACCACTTTGAGCAACTGGTGTTTCATGCGCTGGCGGAAGACTACATCGGTGAATCCAAAGCGGCCGAGTTGCTCAGCCTGCCGCTCACCCAGTTCCACCGCATCCGTCAAATGGACGCCACCGTGGAGCAAGCCCATGCTGGCGTTCATCAGTGACGCCAACATCCTGATCGATGTGGAAGTGGGTGGCCTGCTGGCCCCCATGTTCACCCTGGGCTACCAATTTGCCGTGCCCGATGTGCTTTATTTTGAAGAACTGGCCGAGCAGCATGCCCATTGGCGTGACATGGGGCTGATCGTCAAAAGTTTGCCGGCAGAAGGCGTGGCCCGCGTGCAGGTTCTGAGCCAAAAATACAAACGCCCCAGCCGCAACGACTTGTTTGCACTGGCCTTGGCCGAGCA
>NZ_JBILQU010000087.1:0-12000 GCF_044373035.1 Limnohabitans sp.
TGTGCCTGAACATGGCCCGCTGGCTTGAAACCGAGTGGTGCGGCTTTGTGCCGCCACCGCACCTGGCTTGAACCTCTGAAATCCCCCCATGTCCGACCTCACTGACATTACCGACTTCAACGCCAGCAAGCTGTCCGAGCGCATCCACCAAAGGCAAGTGTCCTGCACCGAAGTGATGTGTGTGGGTGGACCCACTGGGCACCAAAGGCCCCATGGACCGCACCGTGCGCAACCTGGCGCGCCTGCTGGCCACGCAGTCAGGGCACGACGCACGCCAGCCTTTGTCGATCAAGGTCTGCGTCGATGTGTCGGGCTTGCAGTACAGCCACCATGCAGCCTGCCTGCGATCAGTCTGCCTGCGGGCTTTCACCCGACACATGGCTGGCCCATGGGCTTGCAACTGATCGGCAAGCCGCAAGGCGATGTGGCTTTGCTGCAGGTGGCGGCGGCCTGCGAGGCCGTGCGCGGCGACTGGCTGCAAAAGCGGCCAGCACAAGCCTGAGCGCTTCTCAGACCGCCGTCAGCCGACCCGGCCGGCTTGTGGTCACCCGTGCGCCATAGCGGCCCATGTCGAAACCTTCGGCGCGGATGGCAGGCGGCTGACCCGAAATCACATCGGCCAACAACTGGGCACTGCCGCAGGCCATGGTCCAGCCCAGTGTGCCGTGCCCGGTGTTGAGGTAAAGTCCAGTCAACGGCGTAGCACCCACCAGTGGAGTGCCGTCAGGCGTCATGGGGCGCAAGCCAGTCCAGAACTGCGCCTTCGACAAGTCACCCCCGGGAAAGAGTTCGCATGTCACTTTTTCGAGCGTGGCGCGGCGACGTGGATTCAAGCGCAAATCAAAACCGGCCAACTCGGCCATGCCACCCACGCGCAGGCGGTCGCCCAGGCGGGTCAGTGCGACCTTGTAAGTCTCATCCAGCACGGTCGACTGGGGGGCCAGCGAGGCATCACTCAGCGGCATGGTGAGCGAATAGCCTTTGACCGGGTAAACCGGGATGTCAAGCCCCAGCGGCAACAACAAGTCACGCGAGTAGCTGCCTGCAGCAAGCACCACAACATCAGCTTGCAAGCGCTCGCCCGCAAGCCCGGCCACATCGCTCAATTGCAGCCCAGTGACGCGATGACCATCGCGCATCAACGATTGCACTGAACAAGACAGTCGCAGCTTCATGCCCAAAGCGCAGGCGCGCTGCGCCAACTGGCGGGTGAACAGATGGCAGTCTCCGGTTTCGTCGTTGGGCAGTCGTAAGCCGCCACTGATCGGAACACGGACCTTGCCCAATGCAGGCTCTGCACGACTGACCCCGGCAGCATCCAGCAGCTCAAAAGGCACGCCGCAGTCCTGCAGCACGGCCACATCGCGCGCGGCAGCATCCAGCTGGGCTTGGCTGCGAAACAGCTGCAAAGTGCCCTGGCTGCGCGCGTCATAGGCCACGCCGGTCTCTGCACGCCAGACGCGCAAGCAGTCACGGCTGTACTCGGACAGGCGCATCATTCGCTCTTTGTTGACGGCATAGCGGTCGGCTGAGCAGTTGGCCAGCATGGCCGCCATCCAGCGCCACTGAAACAGACTGCCGTCCAGGCGAATTGCCAACGGCGCATGGGCCTGAAACGCCCATTTCAGGGCTTTGAGCGGTATTCCAGGGGCCGCCCAGGGCGTCGAATAACCCGGCGAGACCTGACCTGCATTGGCAAAACTGGTTTCCAGCGCCACATCAGGCTGCCTGTCCACCAAAGTCACATCGGCACCTTGGCGCAAGAGCGCCCAGGCTGTGCTGACCCCGATCACCCCACCACCCAGCACCACCACTTTCATGTCAGACTCACTTTTGACTAGAGATTGAGCGATGTTATGGATTTATTGCAGAATATTTTTTTGAATTGATGTCTAATAACAGCAAATTCAACTGAACCCAGGGCCATTTTTCGGCCTTGGCCGCAAAATGTCCGATCCTGACCGCATTGACCTGAAGATTCTCGATCTGCTGCAGCGCAATGGCCGCATGTCGGTCACCGAGGTGGGTGAACAAGTGGGCCTGTCCACCTCGCCGTGTTCAGAGCGCATCAAAAGGCTCGAACGCCAGGGCCTGATCACCGGCTACCACGCCCGAGTCGATGCCACAGCTTTAGGCAAACCCCTGTTGGTCTTCATCGAAATCACACTGTCCCAGAAATCGCCTCAGGTGTTCGAGACCGTGCGGCTCGAAGTGGGCTTGATGCCCGACGTCCTGGAATGTCACCTGGTTTCCGGCAGCTTTGATTACCTGGTCAAGGCCCGCTTACGCGCCATGAGCGACTACCGAGAACTGCTCGGCGCCATCCTCGACAAGATCCCGGTGCCCGCACAATCCAACAGCTATGTGGTCATGGAAGAAATCAAGGAAAGCACGGTCCTGACCTTGAACCACTGATCTCCCAATGACACTCAGGCCCTAACGGCTCGGCGAGCACTCCACACCCATAGCACGGAGCCGCCCAACATCATCGGCAAACACAACCACTGGCCCATGCTCATCCCCAGACTCAAAAGGCCCAAATGGGCATCAGGTTCGCGGAAAAATTCGGCCACAAAGCGGAAGAAGCCATAGCCCAGCAAAAATGCGCCTGAGACTTGGCCCGTGGGGCGGTCTTTGCGGGCAAACCACCAGAGCAACACAAACAGCAGCAAACCTTCCAGCGCAATTTGGTAAAGCTGCGACGGATGGCGCGGCAAATCGCCCGCCCCCCGGAACACCATGCCCCAGGGCAATGCAGGATCAGCCACGCGACCCCAGAGTTCGCCATTCAGGAAATTGCCCACCCGCCCTGCCGCCAGACCCGTGGGCACACAGGGCGCCACAAAGTCCATGACCTGCAAAAACGGCCGCTGACGGGTGCGGGCAAACCAGACCATGGCCAGCATCACACCCAACAATCCGCCATGAAAACTCATGCCCCCTTGCCAGATGGCCAAAATTTCGAACGGGTTAGACAGGTAATAAGCCGGTTTGTAAAACAGGCAATAACCCACGCGCCCGCCCAAAATGACGCCGAGCACGCCCAAAAACAGGATGTCTTCCACATCGCGTTTTTGCCATTGCGGCAAGTGTTTGAAGGGCGCATGGCCCAGACGCCGCACGCCCAGCCAGAAAAACAGGCCAAAAGCGGCCAAATAGGTCAGGCCATACCAGTGGATGGCCAAGGGGCCCAATTGCAGAGCGACGGGGTCAATTTGAGGATGGATCAGCATGCCCGGATTGTGCACCGGAGATGCCCCGGACTGGACATAAAGGCCTGACCAGCGCCCGTTAGAATGTGGCGACCTTCTTTTGGGCTTCTACAGAGACACCACCATGAGCGACAAAATCATCCCGATCACCCCCATCAACAGCCGCAGCGCCAACATCACCGAGGGCAAATCGCGCGCGCCCAACCGGTCGATGTACTACGCCATGGGCTATGAACAGAGCGATTTCGTCAAACCGATGGTGGGCGTGGCCAACGGGCACAGCACCATCACCCCCTGCAACAGCGGTCTGCAGAAGTTGGCCGACGCGGCCATCGAGGGCATCGAAGAAGCCGGTGGCAACGCCCAAGTCTTTGGCACGCCCACCATCTCGGACGGCATGGCCATGGGCACCGAGGGCATGAAGTACTCGCTGGTCTCCCGCGAGGTGATTGCCGACTGCGTGGAAACCTGCGTGCAAGGACAGTGGATGGACGGCGTGCTGGTGGTGGGCGGCTGCGACAAGAACATGCCCGGCGGCCTGATGGGCATGCTGCGCGCCAACGTTCCGGCCATTTACGTTTATGGCGGCACCATTTTGCCGGGCCGCTACCAAGGCAAAGACCTGAACATCGTGAGCGTGTTTGAAGCCGTGGGCGAAAATGCAGCAGGCAAGTTGAGCGACGAAGACCTGCTCGAAATCGAAAAGCGCGCCATCCCCGGCACCGGTTCGTGCGGTGGCATGTACACCGCCAACACCATGTCGTCTGCTTTCGAGGCCCTGGGCATTTCCTTGCCCTACTCCTCCACCATGGCCAACGTGCACGACGAAAAAGTCGAATCGGCCAAAGAGTCGGCCCGTGTTTTGGTGGAAGCCATCCGCAAAGGCATCAAGCCGCGCGACATCGTGACCCGCAAGTCCATTGAAAACGCGGTTGCCGTGATCATGGCCACCGGTGGTTCCACCAATGCGGTGCTGCACTTTTTGGCCATTGCGCATTGCGCAGGCGTGGAGTGGACCATCGACGACTTCGAACGCATCCGCCAACGCACCCCCGTTTTGTGCGACCTCAAGCCCAGCGGCAAAGCTTTGGCCGTTGACCTGCATGTGGCCGGCGGGATTCCGCAAGTCATGAAGATTTTGCTCAACGCCGGTTTGCTGCACGGCGATTGCATCACCATCACCGGCCAGACCATTGCCGAGGTGCTCAAGGATGTGCCCGACGCGCCGCCCGAGCAAAGCGTGATCCACACCATCGACAACGCCATGTACAAGCAAGGCCACCTGGCCATCCTCAAGGGCAACTTGTCACCCGAAGGCGCTGTGGCCAAGATCACCGGTCTGAAAAACCCGGTCATCACCGGCCCAGCCCGTGTGTTCGACGACGAGCAATCGGCGCTCGAAGCCATTTTGGCGGGCAAGATCAAAGCCGGTGACGTGATGGTTTTGCGCTACCTCGGCCCCAAAGGCGGCCCCGGCATGCCCGAAATGCTGGCACCCACGGGCGCGCTGATCGGTGCTGGCTTGGGCGAAAGCGTGGGCCTGATCACCGACGGCCGTTTCTCCGGTGGCACTTGGGGCATGGTGGTGGGCCACGTCGCCCCCGAAGCGGCAGCCGGCGGCAACATCGCGTTTGTGCATGAAGGCGACAGCATCACCATCGATGCGCACAAATTGGTGCTTGAGCTGAACGTGCCCGAAGCCGAACTGGCTAAACGCCGCGAAGGCTGGACCGCACCTGCGCCGCGCTACACCCGCGGCGTGCAAGCCAAGTTTGCTTTCAATGCGTCCAGTGCCAGCAAGGGCGCCGTTTTGGACATGTTCTGACCCACCACCCCCACCATCGGCACAGGGCCTGAGTTTGTCCACCACCTGTGACATGCTGCGCCCACCCGAGTGGCGTGTGAGTTGCCGGATGCGAGCCTTGAAGTTGTCCAGTGCCTTGTGTCACAGAACGCACCTCTGCAAGGAAGGTATGTCGTCAGCCATTCAATTCCCCGACAACCTCAACTAAAACCGCGCTCCAATGCCACGTTGAAGCGCTCTCAGAACGCCGCTAACATTACTTGTGGACGGTGTTGATCGCGCGCATTGACGAGGTTTTTGGCGAAACCCCAAGTCCGCCGCTGCTGTGCCCGCTGTGAGATGGGCAAATGCGCCTGATCGCATTTGTCACCGAGGGCAGGCAGATCAGAAAGATCCTTGATCACATCGGGGTGGACTGCGTGCCCCCGCACATTGCCCCGGCGCGCGGTCCACCGTTTTAGGATAACTGCGATGCGCATGTCGGTGAGGATGGTGCGCTCGAAGTCGAGCCGGAGTGGGATCTGGCAGCGCAACCGGCCCCGACTTTGAGGTCGATCAGCGCGTTAGCTGGTGAGTTGAGTTGGTCAGGGACGGCAACAGCGGTTTTGCCAACGCTGCGGGGAATGGCTGTGCCTGGCACTGCCCAAAACGGGTCATGGCGACAAATCTCGGAAAACCTCGGGCAACTGGCCCAGAGCAAGCACCCAAACGGCCCCCCATATTCAGGCTTGTGATGCCCCAACCCGATGCCATACTTGTGCTCATGCGGTTGGATTTCCTAGCCGCCGCGAAAGTGACAAGACCATGGGCTTCAACGCATCAACCGATGTGTATGAAAAACACGTGGCCTCGGGCGTTATCGGCCCACCCAAAGTCGTTCGTACTGCATTGCAAGATGCGGCATCGGTTGCTGGTCTGTTGATCACCACTGAAGCATCTATCTCCGACGCACCAGAAGATAAGGCCAGTGGCGCTGGCGGCATGCCAGGCGGCATGGGCGGTATGAACTTCTAATCGTCCAACGCTTTTTAATGCACACAAAAAGGGCCGGAGGGGAAACCTTCCGGCCTTTTTTTTATGCCGCAACCCAATTGCCGTGAAAGCCGGGCGGGATGCGGTGCGGGATGTGGATGATGGCTTGAGGAGCGGCTTCGAAATTGGCTGCGTTCAGGATCACCAGATCGGTCGTCTGCGCCGCAATGTTCACAACATAGCCCATCAGCCAACCATCATCCTCCGCCTTCGCCGCTTGCTTTGGCACGAAAACAAACTCGCCGGGGATATGGCCCGAACCGAAATCATGGACTTGGCGTACGCCAGCCTCAAGGTCATGCTTGAACAGCTTTGACTCGTTCGGCGAGGCCACGCCATCGGGCAGCGACACCGTATAGGCAAACCGATACGGCTTACCGATGCGTGTCTCATTGGGGCGAGGAAATTCTTGGGAATCTGGGTCAATTACCATGCGCGCGGTGCTGCGCGCGGCTGGATCTATCGTCCAGCGTTCAAACGGCACGCGCGCTGAATCCGGGCCGATTTTGCTTTCGGCAAACATCGTATCGTGCGCGCAGACATCCATGATGACTGTGCCGTCTTCGGCCTCAAAAGCGTTGCAAGGGTGGAACACATAACACGACGCGACGTCGCACCAGATGACATCGTCGCTGCGGCCCTCCTTTGGAAGCAGACCGATGCGCGCCTTGTGAGCGGGGTTCCATGTATAAGGAAAAGGGTGGCCTGCGAGAAATGTCTTCAGCGAGAAGGTCACAGGTAAATCAAGGATGATCACATAGTTTTTGGTGATCATACAACCGTGGATCGACGGGCCATCCTGTACGCGGATGGGTTCCTCGCGGCGGACCTTGCCTTTGGCATCGACGACTACATGCCAGATCGTGTCGGCGATATCGGCGTTATAGGTAATCGCATGCATTTCCCCGCTGTCATGGTCGAGATTCGGATGTGCAGCGAAAGCATTTTTGAGCGTCCCGCCAAAGGGATCAGAGGCGATGGTTTCGAGTTCCTCGTTAATCCGCACAGGATAGCCACCTGCCTCGACAATCGCCCATGTCTCGCCAGCATGGCCCAGGACATTGGTGTTGACTGTATCAATCGCGCCGTTGCGTGGCCCCGGCGCATCGGGAAGGCCGAGCGCCTCAGTGACTTTCCGGCTCTTGATCCAGCGGTTGCGGTACCACAACGCTTTGCCGCCATGCAGCCGCACGCCATGCACCATGCCGTCGCCGAGGAACCAGTGATAGGCGGCGGGATTTTCGGGAGCCACCTGATTGGGGCCGTTGCGAATATAGCGGCCGTCCAGTTCGCTCGGGATGCTGCCGGTTACTTTCAAACTATCGAGCGTCAGTTCCGCATCCATTGGCGCGTGAATACCGGTCAGATAGGGATTGGGTTTATCCGCTTTCATCCGGCCACGATTAAAAACGGAAATCTTGGCCACAGCTTTGCTAACAACGCCGCGGATCAATGTTTCGACTGCACTTGCCATATCAACTCCTTTGCTTGAACTTTGACTCATTAAAATTTATCTTGCGATCTTCATCATGCGTCCCATGTCACACCTCGGCCAAACGATTGGCGGCGTCTTTCACAGCGCCACGAATACGAGGATAGGTGCCACAGCGGTACAGGTTGCCGGACATGGCCTCGTCAATCTCGGCATCGGTGGGGTTCGGGTTGGCAATCAACAAGGCGGCGGTTTGCATGATCTGGCCTGACTGGCAATAACCGCATTGCGCTGCCTGCGCATCGAACCATGCCCCCTGTACTGCGTGCATCGCGTCTGGCGTACCCAGGCCCTCGATGGTTGTGACGGCCTGTCCGGCGATATCAGCCAAGGGGTTCTGGCAGGACCGGATCGCCTGACCATCGAAAAGGACAGTGCACGCCCCACAGGCGGCGTCCCCGCAGCCATATTTCGTGCCGGTCATATCGAGCACATCGCGGAGCACCCACAAAAGCGGTATGTCCGCTGACAAGTCGACGGCTCGAGTGGTGCCGTTCAGGTTAAAGGAAATGGACATAGAACACCTATTCTGTTTACTTTGACAAATTGGTGGCAAATCGTCAGCCCCTGCCATACTTGTGATCATGCGGTTGGATTTCCTATCCGTTCTTCTGAGGCCAGTTGGCGGTGGTGGGTGAAATCCTTGAACACCTGGATGACGGTGGACAGTGCAAGGATCAGCGCGGCTGCGGGCTGGTAGTGGTGGATCGCCAATTAAATCGTGGCGGCCAGGCGGGTGCCCTGGTTGATGGCGCGCTTGGCGTCCAGCTCGGCGGCCACATCAGCGCCGCCAATCAGGTGGACCGAGCAGCCCTCGGCTTGAAGCGCGCCATACAGCTCGCGCTGCGGCTCCTGCCCGGCGCACAGGATGATGTTGTCGACGGCGACAACCTGCTCCGTGTCACCCACACGAATGTGCAGGCCCGCATCGTCAATCTTCTGGTACTGCACGCCAGGCGTCATAACCACATGCTTGGCCTTCAGCGAGGTGCGGTGGATCCAGCCCGTGGTCTTGCCCAATTGGTCGCCCACTTTGCTTTCTTTGCGCTGCAGCAGGTGCACCTTGCGTGGCGAGATTTCGGCATGGGCTGGCTTGATGCCGCCAGCATGGGCATAGCCCGTATCGATGCCCCACTCGGCATAAAACTTGGGCGCATCCACACTGGGGCTGGTGCCCGAGTGGGTCAGGTACTCGGACACATCAAAACCAATGCCGCCCGCCCCAATGACAGCCACGTTCTTGCCCACGGCCTTGCCGTCGCGCAGCACGTCCAGATAACCCATGACCTTGGGGTGGTCCACGCCTTGGATGGCGGGCGTGCGCGGCGTCACGCCGGTGGCCAGCACCACCTCGTCAAAACCACCGGCCTTCAAGGCATCTGCCGTCACGCGGGTGTTCAAAGACACCTTGACACCGCGCAGTTTCAACTGCCGGTCAAAGTAGCGCAGCGTCTCGTAAAACTCTTCCTTGCCCGGTACCTTCTTGGCGATGTTGAACTGGCCACCAATCTCGGTGGCAGCGTCAAACAGCTCAACGCTGTGGCCACGCTCTGCTGCGGTAACGGCAAAGCTCAGGCCCGCAGGGCCAGCGCCCACCACTGCAATGCGCTTGGTCTGGGTTGCAGGTGTTATCACCAGCTCAGTCTCGTGGCAGGCACGCGGGTTGACCAGGCAAGACGTGATCTTGCCGCCAAAGGTATGGTCCAGACAGGCCTGGTTGCAGCCTATGCAGGTATTGATCTCGTCCGCTCGGCCCTCTGCGGCTTTGCGCACAAATTCCGGGTCGGCCAGGAAAGGCCGGGCCATGGATACCATGTCGCAGAACCCATCGGCCAGCAGTTGATCGGCCACCTCGGGCGTGTTGATTCGGTTGGTGGCCACCAGCGGTATGCCCACAAGGCCCTTGAGCCGCTGGGTCACCCAGGCAAAGGCGGCGCGTGGTACTTTGGTGGCGATAGTGGGTATGCGCGCTTCATGCCAGCCAATGCCGGTGTTGATGATGGTGGCGCCCGCTGCTTCAATTCCTTTGGCCAGCTGGATCACCTCGTCCAACGTGGAGCCACCCGCCACCAGGTCCAGTGCCGACAGGCGGTAAATGATGATGAAGTGGGTTCCCACGCGCTCGCGCACGCGGCGCACGATCTCGACCGGAAAACGTATGCGGTTCTCGTAACTACCGCCCCATTCGTCGTCGCGGTGGTTGGTGCGGGCAGCGATGAATTCGTTGATCAGATAACCCTCAGAGCCCATGATCTCCACGCCGTCGTAACCGGCGTGTTGTGCCAGTGCGGCGCAGCGCACAAAGTCTTCCACGGTTTGCTCCACCTCGTCGGTGCTTAGCCCGTGCGGAGTGTACGGGTTGATGGGTGCTTGCAAAGCGCTGGGAGCCACCAGGTCTTTCTGGTACGAGTAGCGGCCAAAGTGCAGTATCTGCATTGCGACTTTGCCGCCTTCTTTGTGTACGGCATCTGTCACCACGCGGTGGTGTTCGGCTTCTGCCTCGGTGGTCAGCATGGCGCCGCCCTTCATGGGGCGGCCGCGTTCGTTGGGGGCAATGCCGCCGGTCACGATCAGGCCAACGCCACCGCGGGCGCGTTCTGCATAAAAGACAGCCATGCGCTCGAACCCGTTGGGCACCTCTTCCAGGCCCACGTGCATGGAGCCCATCAGGACACGGTTTTTCAGGGTGGTAAAGCCCAGATCGAGCGGCTTCAACATATGGGGATAAGCGGCCATGGCGGTCCTTTATGCAACTGGTTGCACAATTCTAAATAGAATCCCGCCAACCTTGCAACTGGTTGCATAAAATAGAGTTTTCGCCCAAAACGCACGCCCATGTCCCTGCCGCACGCCTTACTCACCGCCCTGATGGAGCAACCCAGCTCCGGGTCCGACTTGGCGGGTCGGTTTGACCGCTCAATTGGTTACTTTTGGCAGGCCACGCACCAGCAGATTTACCGGGAGCTGGGTCGCCTGAAAGTAGCGGGCTGGGTGGAATCCCTGGCGCCCGAGGCGGGTCGGGGTCGCAAAAAGGTCTACCAGGTCTTGCCCGCAGGCCGTGCCGAACTGGAGCGCTGGGTCGCCGAAGACCAAGCCCCCAAACCCTTGCGCGACGAGTTCATGGTGCGCCTGCGGGCCGAGGCAGTGGTGGGTCCCACCGGCCTGGCAAACGACATACGACGCCGACTGGAACTGCACCGGCAAAAGCTGGCTGTTTACCGCGCCATCGAAGAACGAGACTTTGCCCGTGAAGACCTCTTACGCAAGGCGCAGTTACAGCACCTGGTGTTGGGTGCGGGCATCTTGCAGGAAACCATGTGGATCGAGTTTTCTGAAAGGGCGCTGGCACTACTGGACCATTCAAACCAATAAATGCTATGGTTTTGGTGGCACCCTATTGAATACTCTCTTGGGCTAGCACCCGTTTTTGCCAAAAAACCCCATTCAAGACGGTAACTGTCGCCCGTGACCACTTCAGGTGGCACCGGTTCATTCGGTGATCTGCCTTCAAGTGGCCGATGATCGGCTCGATGGCTTGTCGGCGCTTGAGATCTTTTTTGTCTTCATCCGTCAGACTCTTGAATTTGCCACGGTGCTTGATGTCGATGTCGGGGTTGGCCTTGTCCACCCCCCGGTAGCCCAGGTCAACGATGGCCTTGTGCGGTTTGGTGTCCATGGCTTGCATGAGGACGCTGGCTTGTTCCGCTTGCTCACTGAGCGTGTGCCCCTCGGCAAGGGAATGGAGGCCTTTTTCAATAGGGAACAAAGACCGGCATCCAGGTGGTGTATGCGGCTAGGCTGGCGAGGCAATTGGCGCAGTTGAACCGGGCTCAGGCGCCACGGGACATGAATTTGCCAGGCTGGCGGCTTCATCCGCTGTCTGGAGGGCTTGCTGGGCGCTGGGCGGTAACGGTCAGCGGCAATTGGCGCTTGACGTTCCGGATTGAGGATGGCGATGCGATCCTGGTCGATTACCAGGATTACCACTGAGGTACACGAGATGAGCAGGATGCACAACCTACCCCACCCCACCCCACCCCACCCCACCCCACCCAAGGTTAACGCTGCGAGATGATATTTTGCCCGCCCTGGGAATGAAATGCGGTTCTTGTTCATCGGCTCGCGATTTATGCTCCACGCTTCCTTCCCGCGCTCGCTCACCCTCACGCAGTTGCGCTTCACTTTGCTCAATATGACCAGCTCGCAGCAGGACTTGCACCCGCAGGTGTGCGCCCATGCTGGGCGCACCATGAAAAAAACCCGCCAAGGCGGGTTTTTCATTCGCGGCCTTGACCAACAGGTCAGGGCTTCAAGAGACAGATCACAAGCCAACGGCCGCAATACCCGCTTTGGCGATTTGTGCGTCTTCGGTCGACTTGACGCCGCTGACACCCACTGCGCCCAAGCAAAAGCCGTCCTTCATGATTGGCACGCCGCCTTCGAGCATGCCCTGAATGCTC
>NZ_JBILQU010000073.1:0-14993 GCF_044373035.1 Limnohabitans sp.
TTGTTTGTGCGCGAAAACAAACTGGCCGCAGGCAAAGCGGCCCCCTTCACCTACCACGGCCGCGTGCTCTACCAATCACACCAGGGCAGCTTGCCTATGAGTGTGGTGTTTGGGTTGCAAAGTGGGGTGGGTTGATGGGTGCATCGCTGGCCCTGCATGAGGGCGGCGATGCATTTCGAGGGCCTACTGCGTTTTTTAAGCCCTGGCTACGCTGGGCACGGCGTTAGGCTGCCTCGATCAGCTCGATATCTTTCTTCAGCAATGCATTGAGCAAGGCATTGAGTGTGATGCCCTTGGCCTCAGCTCGCTTGACAAGGAAGTCCAACACCTGCGGGTCAAGGCGCACAGGCGGAATCAGGCGCAAATCAGGCTTGTAAAACTTGCCACGCTGCGCATTAGAAAAATCGTATTCGTCCTTCATGGTGTTCACCTTTTAGCTGCTTGGCTGTTCATCGTTGCTTGTCACTTACTGCACAGTACCTTGTTCATACTGTTGGCGTTCGTTGCGGGTGGCGGCTCTGGCGGAAATGATACGCACCAGTGCGGTACTGGGGCCGGTGGCGGTGAACGTATGCACCAGCAGCAACAGCGCGCCTTCACTGGAAAGCCCCACGCTGATCCAACGCTCCTCATCTTGGCTGTGCTCCGTATCAAAAACCGTCATGGCCAGAGGGTCCAGAATCACCGTCATGGCCTCCCTGAAATCCACCCCATGCTTGACCAGGTTGATGGCAGCCTTGTTGTCATCCCAATCGAACTCGTAATCTGTAGTGCTCACACTGCAGCCCCTAACGTGAGGCGGCGTATCAGGTTCACATGCAACTTAATCAACTCAGACAGATTTTGTCGGTTGAAGTTGGCCGCTTTGCGCAGCTGCATCAAACAAGCTGAGTAGTGCACGGACGAAATGCCAAGTGATTGCAATGACGTGATGGTAGACCGATTGGGAAAATACTCCAATAAATCAACAGTATAGGGTGTGTGAATTAACGCGAAAACAAACTGGCCGCAGGCAAAGCGGCCCCCTTCACTTACCACGGCCGCGTGCTCTACCAATCACACCAGGGCAGCTTGCCTATGAGTGTGGTGTTTGGGTTGCAAAGTGGGGGGGCTGGATGGGTTGAGCACTGGCGGTGAAGGCGGGCGATGGTTTGAAGGGCGAGGTAGAGGGCGTGTTCCACGCCCATCGCCCACGGGGTGGGCTCCCACAAAGGCACATCGCCCACGGGGTGGGCTCCTGCAAATAGGCGGCCTCAAGCCCAAAAGGTGGGCGTCTGCGTTCAGGGTCTGACGTCTGACGGCACAATCAGGCCATGCCCGACAAAGCCCCCTCGCCTGCCGCCAAAACGCTCAGCGCCCCGCAAAAGGCGCTGATCAAGCTTGGCCTCAAGCGCGACATCGATCTGGCACTGCACCTGCCGCTGCGTTACGAGGACGAGACCCGCATCGTGAAGCTGCGCGATGCGCGCGAGGGCGACACGGCGCAAATAGAGGCCACGGTCACGGCGTGCGAGATCACGCAGCGCCCGCGCAGGCAGCTGCTGGTGACGGTGGACGATGGCTCAGACACCTGCGTGATGCGTTTTTTCAGCTTTTACCCGTCGCACCAAAAGGCGTTGGCGGTGGGCAACCGCATCCGGGCGCGGGGCGAAGTCAAGGGCGGCTTCATGGGGCTGACCATGATGCACCCGACCTTCAAGGCCGCAGGCGGCAACCTGGCCGAGGCGCTGACGCCGGTGTATTCCACCGTGGCGGGGCTGGCCCAAGCCTATTTGCGCCGGGCCGTGATCACCGGGCTGAACCATGCCGACCTGAGCGAGACCCTGCCCGCAGGCATCGCCTGGCCGGACCCGCGTGGGGCTTGGACACTGCGCGACGCGCTGCAGTTTTTGCACCACCCCACGCCCGATGTGTCGCTGGCCGCTCTAGAGGACCGCAGCCACCCGGCCTGGGTGCGCCTCAAATGCGAGGAGTTGCTGGCACAGCAGTTGTCGCAGCTCACCGCCAAGCGCGAGCGCGATTTGTTGCGCGCCCCGGCTTTGAAGATGAAGCGCGGTGCTTTGCACGACCAGTTGCTGGCCGCCCTGCCCTTTGCCTTGACGAATGCCCAGCAGCGCGTGGGGCGCGAAATTGCCCAAGACCTGGCCCGCCCGGTGCCCATGCACCGCCTGCTGCAAGGCGATGTGGGCGCGGGCAAAACCGTGGTGGCGGCGCTGGCGGCCATGGTGGCCATCGACGCGGGCTGGCAATGCGCCTTGATGGCCCCGACCGAGATTTTGGCCACCCAGCACTTTGCAAAATTAGTGGGCTGGCTCGAGCCTTTGGGCGTGAAGGTGGCTTGGCTGATTGGCAGCCAAAAAAAGAAAGAACGCGCCACCATGTTGGCCCTGATCGAGTCGGGCGAGGCGGCGCTGGTGGTGGGCACACACGCGGTCATTCAAGAGCACGTCAAGTTCAAATGCTTGGGGTTGGCGGTCATTGACGAGCAGCACCGCTTTGGCGTGGCCCAGCGCTTGGCCCTGCGCGGCAAGATGCAGGCCCCCGGCATGGAGCCGCACATGCTGATGATGACGGCCACGCCGATTCCGCGCACGCTGGCCATGAGCTATTACGCCGATCTGGATGTGTCGGTGATTGACGAGCTGCCCCCGGGGCGCACGCCCATCGTGACCCGCGTGGTGTCGGACCACCGCCGCCACGAGGTGGTCGAGCGCATTGGCGCGCAGCTGCAGCAGGGGCGGCAGGTGTATTGGGTGTGCCCCTTGATTGAAGAAAGCGAAGCGCTGGACCTGACCAATGCCACCGAGACCCATGCCGACCTGAGCGAGGCGCTGCCGGGTGTGATGGTGGGCCTGCTGCATTCGCGCATGCCGGTGGCCGAGAAAAAGGCGGTGATGGAGCTCTTCACCGCAGGGGTGATGGGTGTGCTGGTCAGCACCACGGTGATCGAGGTGGGGGTGGACGTGCCCAATGCCTCGCTGATGGTGATCGAGCACGCCGAGCGCTTTGGCCTGAGCCAGCTGCACCAACTGCGTGGCCGGGTGGGGCGGGGCGCGGCGGCGTCGGCCTGTGTGCTGCTGTATGGCACGCCCGAGGGCGGACGCCTGAGCGAGACCGCCCGTGATCGTTTGCGGGCCATGGTGGAGACGAATGACGGCTTTGAGATCGCCCGGCGCGATTTGGAAATCAGGGGGCCGGGTGAATTTTTGGGAGCGCGGCAGTCGGGTGCGCCTTTGCTGCGCTTTGCCGACCTGGAGACCGACGGCCATTTGCTGGACTGGGCGCGTTCTTTGGCGCCGCCCATGCTGGACCAGCACCCGCAGCTGGCCGCGCGGCACATTGGCCGCTGGTTGGGCGGCAAATCCGAGTACCTGAAGGCTTGATGTTCAAATAGCGCCCATGACCCTGACCGAACTCAAATACATCGTGGCCGTGGCCCGCGAAAAGCATTTTGGCAAAGCCGCCGAGGCTTGCTTTGTGTCGCAACCCACGCTGTCGCTGGCCATCAAGAAGCTCGAAGAAGAGCTGGACATGAAGATTTTTGAACGCAGCGCCAGTGAAGTGTCCGTCACCGCTTTGGGCGAAGAGATCGTGCGCCAGGCGCAAAGCGTGCTGGAGCAAGCCGCCGAGATCAAGGAGATTGCCAAGCGCGGCAAAGACCCGCTGACGGGCACCATGCGGCTGGGCGTGATCTACACCATCGGGCCTTATTTGCTGCCCGATTTGGTGCGCCAGATCATCACCGATATCCCGCAAATGCCGCTGATGCTGCAAGAAAACTTTACTGTGCGCCTGCTGGAGATGCTGCGCACGGGTGAGCTCGATTGCGCGATTTTGGCCGAGCCCTTTCCCGAGTCGGGCCTGGCGATTGCGCCGCTGTACGACGAGACCTTCATGGCGGCCTTGCCGCTGAATCACCCGCTGGCCAAAGAGGCCTTCATCACCCCCGATCAGCTGAAAAACGAGACCATGCTGCTGCTGGGCACGGGCCATTGCTTTCGCGACCATGTGCTGGAGGTGTGCCCCGAATTTGCGCGCTACGCCAGCCAGACCGATGGCATTCGCAAGACGTTTGAAGGCTCGTCGCTGGAGACCATCAAGCACATGGTGGCCGCAGGCATGGGCGTGACGCTGGTGCCGCGCATGTCGGTGCCCGACCTCAAGCCGGTGCACAAGCGCTCGGGCGGGCGGCACGAATCGCCTGTGCGGTATTTGCCCATCGTCGACCCGGCAGGCGGCAAGCCGCCCACGCGCCGCGTGGTGCTGGCCTGGCGGCGCAGCTACACCCGCTACGAAGCCATTGCCGCCGTGCGCAACGCCATTTATGCCTGCCCGCTGCCGGGCGTGACGCGCTTGTCCTGACCGGCCGACCAGGCCGTGCCCATGGACGCGGCCATGACGAGGGCAATGGCCAGGCCTTGCGCCAGCGTGAGGTGTTCGGACAGCACCAACCAGCCCGCCAAAGCGCCCACAGCGGGCTCGAGGCTGAGCAAAATGCTGAAGGTGTTTTTGGGCAGGTGGTTGAGCGAAAACATCTCGAGCGCATAGGGGATGGCGCTTGACAGCAAGGCCACCGCCAGCCCCGCGACCAACCATCGCGGGTCGAGCAAGGCAGCACCCGCATGAAAAATCCCCACCGGGGCCACCACCAAAGCCGCGGCCAACATGCCCATGGGCGTGGCCATGGCCCCGTAGCGCAGCGCCACGCGCTGACCAAACACGATGTAAAGCGCCCAACAAATGCCCGCCGCGAACGCGAAAAACATGCCCAAGGGGTCGAGCGCTGTGGCCGCATCACCCCCGGGCAAAGGCAGCAGCAGCGCCAGGCCCGCGATGGCCAGTGACACCCAGAGCCAGTCGCTGGTTTTTTTGGAAGTCCAGACCGCCACGCTCAGCGGGCCAATGAACTCGATGGCGATCGCCACGCCAAAGGGGATGGTCTTGATCGCGCTGTAAAACAGCAGATTCATCACGCCCAGCGTGACGCCGTACAGGCCCAGCGGCAGTGCATCGGCCCAAACCCATTGGCGACGCCAGGGCCTGAACACGGCCATGAGCATGAGCATGGCAAAAATGATGCGGTAAGCGGTGGTGCCCTCCGCGCCCAAAGCAGGGAACAGGCTTTTGGCAAACGAGGTGCCAAATGCCAAGGACAACAAACTGCCCAACAAGGCCAGCATGGCCCACAAACGGAGATTCAAACAAGGCCTCTTTATTCAGCGTTCAGAACGATGGGCTGGCCGTGCGGGGTGCGCTCGGCGGCGTCGGCCCAGGCGTGTTCCAAATCATGGATTTCATCGGGCGTGCCCAGTTGCCGCTCGATGACCAGCTGCTCCAGTGCGTTGAGCCAGTGGGTGTAATAAAGGCTGCCGTCGCTGGCTTCGCCGCGCACTTGGCCGGCACGGATTTCGTGGGTCAAGGCGGTGGCCCATTCGGGCCAGGTGAAAACGCCTTTGCCGTGCAGCTGCAAGGTCATGGCAAAGGCGTGGGCCTGCCAGGGTTCTTCAAATACCGCGCCGTTGTTGGCGGTGGCGGGCATGGGAAAGCCGTCGCCGCAGGCGCGGGCCAGGTCGTTCAGGTCTTGGATGGCTTGGCTCATGGGATCTGCAACGCTTCCAGATAAGACTCCCAGGCGTCCACGCTCACCTGATGCCCGGCTTCGGCTTGTGGCCCCCACAGCTCGGTGCCGTCAAACACCACGGTGTACAGGTGCTCGGCCGTGCCATCAAAAGGCGGCAGCATCTTGTTGACATGCTGGTCGGGCAAAACGTGGCTGCCGTGGTGCAACACCACCGTGCCCACATGGCCGCGCACATAGCGGGGCAAGCGGGTGTGGCCTTGGGGGTTCAGGTTCAGGGCGCGCACGCGTTGGCCCGGGGCAAAGCGCGGAGCTTGGGTGCTGGGGCGGTCGGCCGGGCTGCCTTTGGCCAGCGCCGCGTCCACCTCTGCGGCTTTGAGCACCCGAATGCCCGCCACGGGCGGCATGATGGCTTGGCCTTGGGCCAGCTCCTGTTCGGTGATCAAGCCGCGCTCGGTCAACAGGTTTTGCAGCGCCTTGAGCCAAATGGCGTAATAAGGGCCTTGCACATAGTCCAGTGGGGGCAAAGACTCGCGGGCCGAGCGGGCCAGGTCGATGTTCCACAGGCCGCTGGCCCCCATGGCCACCGTCACGCCTAAAGCGCGGCGCTCCCATTCGCCATGAAACAGGGCCTCGTTGGCTTCGATTTGAACCGGGCCGTAGCCTTGCATACCGCCCATGTCGTGTAAGCCGTTCATGCCACCACCTGTGGATTCAAGGCCAGGCCGGTGCCGATCATGGCGTCGCGGGTGACCAAGGTAGCCAGTTGTTCCTGGCTCCAGCCTTCGGTGCCTGCGGGTCTTTCAGGCAGCACCAAATAACGCACTTCGGCGGTGGAGTCCCAGACACGGATGTTTTGGCCCGGCGGCAAGGTGACACCAAAATCGGCCAGCACGGCGCGCGGCTCGATCACGGCGCGCGAGCGGTAAGCGGCGCTTTTGTACCAAACCGGGGGCAGGCCCAGCACGGGCCAGGGGTAGCAGCTGCACAGGGTGCAGACCACCATGTTGTGGGTGTCGGGGGTGTTGGGCACGGCCACCATGTGCTCGCCCTGGCGGCCGGTGTAGTCCATCGAGGCGATGGCGGCGGTGGCATCTTGCAGCAGCCAGTCTCTAAAAGCCGGCTCGGCCCAGGCACGGGCCACCACTTTGGCCCCGTTGTGCGGGCCCACATGCACCTCATAGGTTTCGATGATGCGGTCCACGGCGGCGGGGTCCAGGTAGCCTTTTTGCGTCAGCAGGGTTTCCAGAGCGCGCACGCGCAGGTCCATCTCGCCCAGGGTGCTGTGCGCGTGGTCATGGTCATGACCGTGTGGGTGTTCGTGTTCAGTTGGCATGCGGTCTCCTTGGGGGGTCTGGCGGGCACTTGAGGGGCCAACTTGAGGGCCTGACCCTGTGCAGACGGGGCTTTTGGAAGTGATCATAGCGCCGCATACAATGGCGGCTTCGCCCGCAGGACGCCCAGGCGTCACCCGCACAACCCGAATTTGACTTTCAGTGGAGTTTCCATGTTCATTTCTTCTGCTTTTGCCCAAACCGCTCCCGCCGCCGCCTCTGGTGGCGACATGACTTCCACCCTGATGAGCATGCTGCCGCTGCTGCTGATGTTTGTGGTGCTGTATTTCGTCATGATCCGCCCCCAAATGAAGAAGCAAAAAGAGCACCGCGCCATGGTCGACGCCCTGGCCAAGGGCGACGAAGTCGTGACCGCTGGCGGCTTTTTGGGCAAGGTCAGCAAGCTGGGCGACGCTTATGTGGGCGTCGAGCTGGCCACGGGCGTGGAAGTGCAGATGCAGCGCAGCGCCGTGGTGCAAGTCTTGCCCAAAGGCACGATGAAGTAATTCTTACTGGCTTTATCTATGGGGTCTTGGCTGTCAAGGCCCCCTTTTTATATTCTTTACGCGAGTCTTTATGAACCGTTATCCGGTCTGGAAGTACGTGATCCTGGTCGTCGCCTTGTTGCTGGGTGTGGTCTACACCCTTCCCAATTTCTTTGGTGAGGCCCCGGCGGTTCAGGTGTCCTCAGCCAAGGCCACCATCAAGGTAGACACGTCCACGCTGCAAAAGGTTGAAGACGCGCTCAAGTCAGCAGGCACCGCACCCCAAAGCGTGGTGCTCGAAGGCACTTCGATCCGCGCCCGATTTGACAACACCGACCAGCAGCTCAAGGCCAAAGATGCCATTCAGAAGGCCCTGATTCCGGACGCCACAGACCCGCAATTCGTGGTCGCTTTGAATTTGGTCTCGCGTTCACCCGCTTGGCTGAGCGCCTTGCACGCTTCGCCCATGTACTTGGGCCTGGATTTGCGCGGTGGCGTGCACTTCATGCTGCAAGTGGACATGCAGGCGGCGCTGACCCAGCGGCTGGAATCCCTCACCGGGGACTTGCGCAGCACGATGCGCGAAAAAGACATTCGCCATGGCGGCATTTCACGCAATGGCCAGAACATCGAAATCCGCGTGCGCGACGCGCAACAACAAGAAGCCGCCAAGCGCCTGATCACCGACCAGTTTGCCGATCTGCAAACACGGGAAGTGAGCAATGGCACCGAACTCAGCCTGGTGGTGAGCATCAAGCCCGAAGCCGCCCGCAAGGTGCAAGATCAGGCGCTCAAGCAAAACATCACCACACTGCACAACCGGATCAACGAGCTGGGCGTGGCCGAGCCGGTGATTCAGCAGCAGGGGCTGGACCGCATCGTGGTGCAGTTGCCCGGCGTGCAGGACACGGCCAAGGCCAAAGACATTCTGGGCCGCACCGCCACCCTTGAGGTGCGCATGGTCGACGAAAGCACCGAAGCGCGTGCGGCTGAGCAGGCCGGCGGCCTGGTGCCCTTTGGCACCGAGCGCTACATGGAACGCGATGGCCGCCCACTGATCGTCAAAAAACAGGTGGTGCTCACGGGTGACAACCTGACCGATGCCCAGGCTGGCTTTGACAGCCAGACCCAAGAGCCCGTGGTCAACCTGACACTGGACGCCAAGGGCGCCCGCATCTTCAAAGATGTGACGCGCGAAAGCGTGGGCAAGCGCATGGCCATCATCTTGTTTGAAAAGGGCAAGGGCGAAGTGGTCACGGCTCCCGTGATCCGCGCCGAGATTGGCGGCGGTCGCGTGCAGATTTCGGGCCGCATGACCACATCAGAGGCCACCGACACGGCGCTGCTGCTGCGCGCGGGTTCATTGGCCGCGCCCATGGAAATCATCGAAGAGCGCACCATTGGCCCGAGCCTGGGTGCAGAAAACATCGCCAAGGGCTTCAACAGCGTGACTTGGGGTTTCCTGGTGATCGTGGCCTTCATGATGGTTTATTACGCCATGTTCGGTTTGTTCTCCGGCATCGCGCTGGGGGTCAATTTGCTGCTGCTGGTGGCTATTTTGTCGATGCTGCAAGCCACGCTGACCCTGCCCGGCATGGCCGCAATGGCGCTGGCTTTGGGCATGGCGATCGACTCGAACGTGCTGATCAACGAGCGTGTGCGGGAAGAGCTGCGCAACGGGGCCAGCCCGCAAGCGGCCATCCATGCAGGATATGAGCGCGCCTGGGCCACGATTTTGGACTCCAACATCACCACCTTGATCGCGGGTGTGGCCCTGCTGGCCTTTGGTTCAGGCCCGGTGCGCGGATTTGCGGTGGTGCACTGCATCGGCATTTTGACCAGCATGTTTTCGGCTGTGCTTTTCTCGCGTGGCTTGGTCAACCTCTGGTACGGCGGCAAGAAAAAACTCAAATCGGTGTCGATCGGCACCGTCTGGCGGCCCGAGGCTGGTACTGCGGTGAAAGCCGACTAAGGGGAAAAGACCATGGAATTGTTCAAAATCAGAAAAGACATCCCGTTCATGCGCCACGCGTTGGTGCTCAACGCGGTCTCTTTCATCACTTTTGCGCTGGCGGTGTTTTTCCTGTTCAGCCGGGGCCTGCACCTGTCTGTAGAGTTCACGGGCGGCACTTTGATGGAAGTGAGTTACAGCCAACCCGCTGACCTGCAGAAGGTGCGTGGCACGGTGGGCACGCTCGGCTTTTCAGAAGTGCAGGTGCAAAACTTCGGTTCGGCACGCGAAGTGTTGATCCGCCTGCCCGCGCAAAAAGGCGTGAGCTCGGCCCAGCAAAGCGAGATAGTTTTGTCGGCGCTCAAAGCCAATGACCCGGATGTCACGCTGCGCCGCACCGAGTTTGTGGGCCCGCAAGTGGGCGACGAACTGGTGGAAGACGGCCTGATGGCGCTGGCCTTTGTGGTGGGCGGCATCATGCTGTACTTGGCCATTCGCTTCGAGTGGAAGTTCGCCGTCTCGGCCATCATTGCCAACTTGCACGATGTGGTCATCATCCTGGGCTTTTTTGCCTTCTTCCAATGGGAGTTTTCACTGGCGGTGCTGGCGGCGGTGCTGGCGGTGCTGGGTTATTCGGTGAACGAGTCGGTGGTGATTTTTGACCGAATTCGCGAGAACTTCCGACGCTACCGCAAGATGAACACGGTGGAGATCATCGACAATGCGATCACCTCCACCATCAGCCGCACCATCATCACCCACGGCTCGACCCAGATCATGGTGTTGTCCATGCTGCTGTTTGGCGGCGAGACGCTGTATTACTTCGCGCTGGCTTTGACGATTGGCATTTGCTTTGGCATTTACTCGTCGGTGTTTGTGGGCGCTGCGGTGGCCATGTGGCTGGGCATCAGCCGTGAAGACATGGTCAAGCCGATCAAGAAAGACAACGACCCGAGCGACGAAAACTCGGGCGCGGTGGTTTAAGCCCGGTCAGGGCTTGAGGTCCAGCGGCACCTGAGCATCTGCCGCAGCCTTGGCCCAGCGCCGGTTCTCGGCGGCGCGTTCGGCATAGCGGTTAAAGCGCCAGGAGTTGCCCTCCATGGTGATGCGCTGCCAGATGCCGCGTTTTTCACCCGGGCTCATTTCGGTCCACAACTGCACTTCTTCGAAGCTGCGGCCACAGCCTTTGCAGGTTTCGTCGCCCTGGCTGGTCGAGCAAATGGCAATGCAGGGCGTGTCGGGGGTGGTGGCGTACCAGTCTTGCCAAGCTTCGGCTGCTGCCAGGGGCAGGCTGAATTCGTCGGCCAGGTCCTGCTTCAAGTACACCATCAGCCCATACACCTCGGCCAGCGCACGCAACTCAGGCGGCAGCGACACCCCATCGGGTGAGGGGTTTTTGATGCGCCAGTGGTTGATGGCGGCTTCTATGTCGGTGATGTGGATTCCGGCCATGGTGTGTCTTGTGCAGGGAGCGGCGATCATAGCCCTTGAAGCCATCACCCGCGCTGCGTTCAGGGTGATCCAAAGCGCCGGGCTCAGCGGGCGGTTGGAAACTGCGCTTGCATTTGACGCCAACGCGCTTGGACTTCACGCAAACGGGTGTCCACGATCGAGGCTTCGATGTGGTCTGCAGCTTTCAGCTGACTGCGCTTGGCCAGCTCCTGTGCCGCCCGAAAGCGGTCGAGCGCGCCCTCCCAATCGAGCCGGGCGACTTGGGCCTCGGCCTCGGCCCGCAAGCCAGCCAGGTTCTGCCCTTGCGTGAAGAGCAAACTGGCCAATAGGTTCCAAGCTTGGGCATCGTGGGGGGCGACCAACACCCGCTGACGAAGTTGCCCGGTGATGTCCGCCTGCAACGCATGCTGGGGCATGCGCTGCACGGCTTGCGCAACAGCCATCAGCTCCGGGCGCGGCAGATCGGGCAGCGCCCCACCGGGCAGCAAGTGCTGCAGCACGGCTTCAAAGCGGTCTTGTTTCATGGCCACTTCGGCCGACAGCAGGCTCATCCAGCGCCCCACCGACAGCGCCAGGGGAGAGGCAGAGGTCTGAAGGGTCGGCAAGTCTGTAGGCACTGACTTTTTCACGAATTCGCGCAACGCCTGCAGACTGCGCTCGGCAGCGGCGATGTTTCTTTGCTGCAAATAGGCCAGCGTGCCGGCATAGAGCTTGCCCGCCCGTAGGGCAGGGCCTTCCTGTGGCGAGGGTTGCTCGGCCTCTTGGATCCAGGCCTTGAGTGCATCGGGGGTGTTTTGCGACAAGACCCGCGCCCGCGCCGACATCAGGGCTTGGGCCATGTCGGGGGCAGGCACAGCGGCGGGCGTGTTCAGCTGCTGGCGGGCCTGCATGTCAGCGATGCGCTCGCTGGTCAAAGGGTGGCTGCGCAAGTAGGGAAAAGCCCCGTTGTCGTTCAGGCCCGCGGCTTGTTGCAGCTTGCCGAACATGCCCACAAAGCCCCGGGGGTCGTAGCCCGCATCGACGAGGATGCCGTAACCCACGCGATCGGCTTCGCGCTCCATGTCGCGCGAATAGCGCAGCTGCGACTGAATGGCCGCAGCTTGTCCGCCCACGATCAGGGCCTGGGCACCTTGCGGGTTTTTGCTGGCGGCCAAGGCGCCCAAAATCATGGCCCCAATCAGCAAGGGCGTGGAGCGGGACTGTTCACTCATGCCGCGCGCAATGTGGCGCTGGCTGACGTGGCTCAATTCGTGTGCCAGCACCGATGCCAGCTCATCGTGCGAGCCCACCACCGCGATCAGGCCGAGGTGCACCCCGAGGTAGCCGCCCGGCAAGGCAAAGGCGTTGACCGAGCGGTCTCGCCCCAGCAGAATGCGCCACGCAAAACGCTCTTGCAACTCGGGCGACAATTCACCCCGAGCCGCCGCAGCCCGGATCAGCGGGGCCCACAACAGTTGGATGTACTCATCGAGCACGGGGTCTTCCAGGTAATCGGGGTCACGGTACAGTTCGCGTGCGATGCGGTCACCCAGCTGGCGCTCTTCCCCCAGCGAGATGACCTCGCCATCGCCCAGCCCCGGCAAACCTGTGGTTTGGGCGCGCGCTGCAGGGTTGACCAGTGCAGCGGCAACCACAAATGGTAAAAATCGGTGTCGGAATTTGTGTTTCAAAGTGGCTCCAGCCCTTCTCTAGCCCCGTATGATGCCCGCATCTTGTCAATTTTCTGTAAACCCTTTTTGCCCGTCTTGCCATGAGCTCCTCTAACGACGCCCTGACCCACTTCGATGCCCAAGGCCAAGCCCACATGGTGGATGTGGGCCACAAGGCCAGCACGCGGCGTGTGGCGGTGGCCACCGGCAGCATCGTGATGCTGGCTTCCACCTTGGCACTGATCGAATCGGGCACGGCCAAAAAAGGCGATGTGCTGGGCATTGCCCGCATCGCGGGCATTCAGGGCGCCAAAAAAACCAGCGACCTGATCCCCTTGTGTCACCCCATTGGCCTGACGCGGGTCGCGGTCGAGTTTGAAGTTGTGTCGGCCTCTTGCCGTGTGGTGTGCACCGCCACCGCCGAAGTGAACGGCCAAACAGGGGTTGAGATGGAAGCCCTCACCGCCGTGCAAGTCGCCTTGCTGACCATCTACGACATGTGCAAAGCCGTGGACCGGGGCATGACCATCACCGATGTGAAGTTGCTGGAAAAGCATGGGGGTAAGTCGGGGAGTTTTGTGGCGGCAACCTGATGTGATGCTGCGCTGAAAAACCGCACACCCCAGGACACGCTCAAGCCATGACGCCCTTGCATCTGCCCACGGCTTACTTCATCGCTGGCATTTTGTACCTGATCATGCCGATCTCTGTCTGGCTGATGTTGCGCAAGCGGCAAGGGCTCAGCAACACCTTGTGGTGCTTGGGAGGTCTGGCCTTTGGCTTGAGTCTTATCTTGCTGGGCATGCGGGGAAAGTGGCCAGATGCACTGACCTACGAGATGGCGATTTGGTTGCTGGTGCTGGGGCCGTTATTGCGTGTGGGCGCCTTGCGCCAGGCATTGCAGCGTCCGGATTGGGTGACGGGTTTGCTGGCCTTGTCCTTGGTGCACATCACTGTGTATGTTGTTTTAAATGTGATCCTGGACCAGCCCAGTTTGCGCTTTGTTTGGTCATCCTTGGGTGCAGCGGCGGCATTGGCTTGGTTGGCTCTTTTGGCAAGAGCCGTTTACCGGCGCGATCAAAGCATCAGTGCGCTCTGGATTTTCGTTTGCTATCTGGCCTTGGCAGCGGTCTTGGTCATACGCATACCAGGCGTTTTGCTTGGCGTGAGCGAGCCCACGGCCATGATCTCGGACCCCTTATCGAACTTGCTGATTTTTCTGGGTGTGGTCACCGCCATCGTGGGCAACATCGGCTTTTTGGGCATGTTCATAGAGCGGATGAACCGAGAAACCCTGGAATCGGCCAAGGTGCAGGCCCGACAAGAGGAGGCGACTCGTTTGAGCGAGCAAATCGCCCAACTTGACCGACGCCGCAGTGTGGGGGAGATTGCGGCTTCTTTGGCGCACGAGTTGAGCCAACCCCTGACCAACATCTACCTGATCGCTGACCGAATGGAAATGTCACTCCAGCAACGTCAGGACGAATCGCTGAACAAGTACTTTGAAGACCTCAACCGTAACACCCAGAAAGCGGGCGACATCCTGGGGCGCATTCGCGCCTTCATCCAATCCAAGAGCACCCACATTGAGCGGGTTGAACTCAACCAGGTGATCACCGATGTGAGCGCCCTGATCCACGACCTGGCTTACAACGAATCGGTGGACCTGCAGGTCTCCTTACCACCTCAAGGCTTGGCCGTGAGGGCCGACCCGGTTCAGCTGTCGCAGATTTTCATGAACGTGATGCGCAATGCCATTCAGGCCACGCATGGCCAGCCGTTACGGCAATTGCGGATCCGCGTCTGGCGCGAAGGAGAGGTGGCCCACATCACGCTCACCGACAACGGACCGGGCTTGCCCGCTGAAGCTTTGAGCCAAGCGGGCACCGCTTTTTTCACCACCAAAACCGAAGGCTTGGGCGTGGGCCTGTCCATTTCCAAATCGATTGCACAGCAGCATGGGGGCAGCCTGACCATTGCCAACAGCCCCTCGGGCGGTGCGGTGGTGGCATTGCAACTGCCGGCTGTGGACTGACGTCTGAATGAAAGGACCCGGCCTTGGGGCCAAAGCCCTGCAGGCCTTGGCGTCAAGCCTCAATCTGATGGATCGTCAACCAAGCCATCGCCTTTGACCACACGCCGCACGACCTCGGCGCTGAAGCCGCGTGTGAGCAAAAAGCGCATGTGTTTGGCGCGGGTCTGGGGGTCCGTCGGCAGGCTGTCAAATTTCTTGCACCACACCTCATGGGCTCGGCTCAATTCCGTGTCCTTGAGGCCCGCCAGCGCCTCGGCCACCGCCTCGCCTGACAGACCCTTGAGGGCCAGCTCTTGTTTGATGCGGGCACTGCCGAGCTTGCCTGATCGGCGGTTGACCAGCGAGTCAATCGCCCGCCCATCGTTGATGAAGTCCCGCGCTTGCAATTCATCGAGCGCTTTGGCCAGTTCGCCAGGCACCTCTTCGTGCTGTGCCAGTTTGCGTTCCAGCTCGGCGCGTGAGTGCTCGCGCTGGCTCAAAAGCCGCAAGGCGCGGCCTTTGAGCGAGGG
>NZ_JBILQU010000024.1:0-31334 GCF_044373035.1 Limnohabitans sp.
GCAATTCATCGAGCGCTTTGGCCAGTTCGCCAGGCACCTCTTCGTGCTGTGCCAGTTTGCGTTCCAGCTCGGCGCGTGAGTGCTCGCGCTGGCTCAAAAGCCGCAAGGCGCGGCCTTTGAGCGAGGGCTGAAACGCCGGCTTGTTCAAGCTCAGTCGCCCTTAGGTGCGGCAATGGCCGATTCGAGCATCCGGATACCCAGCGATTCGCGCACCTTGTTTTCGATTTCGCGGGCCAACGCCGGGTTCTCGCGCAAGAACTCGCGGGCATTGTCACGGCCTTGGCCGATTTTCTCGCCCTGGTAGGCGTACCAAGCGCCCGACTTGTCGACGATCTTGGCGGTGACGCCCATGTCGATCACCTCGCCTTCTCGGCTGATGCCCTCGCCAAACAGGATGTCGAACTCGGCTGTCTTGAAGGGCGGCGCGACTTTGTTCTTGACCACTTTGACCTTGGTCTCGTTGCCGATCGCGTCGTCACCTTTCTTGATGGTGCCGGTGCGGCGGATGTCCAGACGAACCGAGGCGTAAAACTTGAGCGCATTGCCGCCGGTGGTGGTTTCGGGGCTGCCGAACATGACACCGATCTTCATGCGGATCTGGTTGATGAAGATGACGGTGCAATTGGTCTTCTTGATGGTGGCGGTCAGCTTGCGCAGGGCCTGGCTCATCAAGCGGGCTTGCAGGCCGGGCAGGCTGTCGCCCATGTCGCCTTCGATTTCGGCCTTGGGGGTGAGGGCTGCGACCGAGTCGATCACGACCAGATCGACCGCGCCGGAACGCACCAGGCTGTCCACGATTTCCAGGGCTTGTTCGCCGGTGTCGGGCTGGCTGACCAGCAGCTCTTGCAGGTTCACGCCCAGGTTTTGGGCGTATTGCACGTCCAGCGCGTGCTCGGCGTCGACAAAGGCGCAGGTGCCGCCCAGGCGCTGCATTTCGGAGATGACTTGCAAGGTCAGGGTGGTTTTGCCGGAAGACTCGGGGCCGTAGATCTCGATCACGCGGCCACGGGGCAAACCGCCCACACCCAGCGCGATGTCCAGGCCCAAAGAGCCGGTGGACACGACCTGGATGTCGGCGATGACTTCGCCCTCACCCAGGCGCATGATGGTGCCTTTGCCGAATTGCTTTTCAATCTGGGCCAGGGCGGCTTGCAGGGCTTTGGACTTTTCGCTGTTGTCGTCGCTCATGAGAATCTCCTTGAATATCAATGGGTTGGGGCATCGGGTTCAGCGGTGATGTGCTGTTTACTGGATACGTGAACAGTACTGTAAACGAGCTGTATAAAACTGTAAACAGTATTTTTGGTCAGTTTGCCTTATCATTTAGCCATGTCAGAAAACAGCCATTCAAACGCCTTGAGCAGCCCTGCGCTGCAGGATGAGCGCTGGCGTCAGACGCATTTGGGCCGGCTGTTGGGCCACGCCATGCGGCGGTTTGACGAGCGCGTTCTGCACCTGATGGCGGGCAACGACGGCGTGCCGCTGGCGCTGGCCAACCTGGCCTCACGCGATCAGATCAGCGCTGCGCATGTGCACATCACCCGGCACCTGGCACTGGACGGCTCGCGCCTGACCGATCTGGCGCGGGCGGCGGGCATGAGCAAACAGGCCATGGGCGATTTGGTGGACCAGTGCGCGGCCTGGGGGCTGGTGCAGCGCGAACCCGACCCGCTGGACGCTCGCGCTCGCCGGGTGGTCTTCACCCCCGTGGGCCTGGCCTGGCTGCAAGCCTTCAAGGAAGCAGTGGCCCAGGCCGAGGCCGAATTCCGTACCGAAGTGGGCAAAGATGTCGCCACCGTGGTGGCGCTGGGGCTGGAGGCCTATGCCCATTGAGGCGAACACCACATTCAGCGGGGCGCAAGGTACAAAGCTGACACTAGAATGAACCCGCCGACACAGGCAACCGAGATAGCCGGCACCGCGCCGCAGCCACAACAACAGGAGACAGCCATGCGCATTCTGATAGCCGAAGACGATCAAGTGCTTGCTGACGGTTTGTTGCGCACTTTGCGAAGTGCGGGTGCTGCGGTGGACCACGTGGCCAGTGGCAGCGAAGCCGACGCGGCTTTGATGACCAACAACGAATTCGATCTGCTGATTCTGGACTTGGGTTTGCCCAAGATGCATGGCCTGGAGGTGCTCAAACGTTTGCGCGCCCGAGGTTCTGTGCTCCCGGTGTTGATCCTCACGGCAGCAGACAGTGTGGAAGAGCGCGTCAAAGGCCTGGACTATGGGGCTGACGATTACATGGCCAAACCCTTCAGCCTGCAAGAGCTTGAAGCCCGTGTACGCGCCCTCTCCCGCCGTGGCATGGGCGGTGCCACCTCGCAGATCAAGCACGGCCCGTTGGTGTACGACCAGACCGGCCGCGTGGCCACCATCGACGGCAAGATGGTCGAGCTGTCGGCCCGTGAGTTGGGCCTGCTGGAGGTGTTGCTGCAACGCGCAGGCCGCTTGGTCAGCAAAGACCAGTTGGTCGAGCGCCTGTGCGAGTGGGGCGAAGAGGTCAGCAACAATGCGATCGAGGTGTACATCCACCGCTTGCGCAAGAAAATCGAAAAAGGTCCGATCCGCATTGCCACGGTGCGCGGTCTGGGTTACTGCCTCGAAAAGATCCCGGGTTAGGGCCTGGCTTCCTGCACTCATCAAGCCCTGAAGCCATGAAAAACAAGGGCTGGAACATGCGGGTCTTCAAGCGCGAGCAACGCTCGCTGTTTGGCGAAATTCTCGACTGGATGCTGACACCGCTGCTCTTGCTGTGGCCCATCAGCCTGGCGCTGACCTGGTTGGTGGCGCAAGGCCTGGCCGACAAACCCTTCGACCGGGCTCTGGTCTACAACGTGCAAGCCCTGGCCCAACAGGTCCGCATGGGGCCCGATCAACAGGTGCAGTTCAGCCTGCCACAACCGGCCAGCGAGCTGCTGCGCGCCGACGAAACCGATCTGGTGTACTACCAAGTGCTGGGCGGCCGGGGCGAGCATCTGAGCGGCGACCGCGACCTGCCCTTGCCCAAACCCAACCAGATCAAAGGCAGCAGTTACCAAGTGCACATTCGGGACGACGAAATCCGGGGTCTGGAAGTGCGCGTGGCCTACACCTGGATTCAGCTGGACGTCGAGGGCACACCATCGGCCCTGGTGCAAGTGGCCGAGACGCGCGAAAAACGCTCGGTTCTGGCCGCTGAAATCATCAAGGGCGTGATGCTGCCCCAGTTTGCCTTGCTGCCGCTGGCGGTGCTTTTGGTGTGGCTGGCCCTGGTGCACGGCATCAAGCCCCTGAAACAACTGGAAGAACGCATCCGTGAGCGCAAACCAGACGATCTGAGCCCACTGGATGACAAAGCGGTGCCGATGGAGGTGGCACCTCTGTTGGTATCCGTCAACGATTTGCTGGAGCGTCTGAAAGACTCAATTTCCACGCAAAAACGCTTCTTGGCCGACGCCGCACACCAACTGAAAACCCCCTTGGCCGGTTTGCGCATGCAGGCCGATTTGGCGCAACGCTCGGGATCGAGCGAAGAAGACCTGAAAAAGTCCCTGCTGCAAATCGGTCGCGCCAGCGTGCAGGCCACGCGCACGGTGAACCAATTGTTGTCGCTGGCCCGGGCAGAAGGCGGCGTCACCCACTTGCCCTTGCAATCGTGCGACATGGCGGCCCTGTGCAGAGATGTGCTGCAAGACTGCCTGGCCAGCGCCATGGACAAGGGGCTGGACCTGGGCTATGAAGGGGTGGAAGTGGGCAGACTGGGCGCACAGGTGCAGGGCAACCCCACGTTGCTCAAGGAGATGGTGCGCAACCTGGTGGAAAACGCCATCCACTACACGCCCAACTCGCCCGAGCGCCAAGGCGTGATCACGGTGCGGGTGCTGGTCGACCCCTACAGCAAGGTGTTGGTGATGCAGGTCGAAGACAACGGACCTGGCATACCCTTGCCCGAGCGCGATTTGGTGTTTCAGCCTTTTTACCGCGTCCTGGGCACCAACGTGGACGGCTCCGGTCTGGGTCTGCCCATCGTCAAGGGCATTGCCCAGCAGCACGGTGCAACGGTCAGCATCGACATGGCCCACCCGGGCCAAACCTTGCCCGGTGCGTGCTTTACTTTGCGCTTTAGGATGACCTGAGTTAACCGGTGTCAGGGGGAGCGCGATGGGTTGGGTTCAGGCGGGCGCGCCCATGTTCAGCTGCAAGCGCTCACGCGCCATCACGCGGGCCACCGGTGGCTCTGCCGCGACCTTTTGAACAAAGTCCCAGAGGACAGGATTCGCCTCGGGTGCGATGCCCGCGATGGTGCCCCAGCGGGTGAGCGTGAGGCTGTAGGCGTCGAGTGGGCCCAAACGCTCACCGCTCAGCCAGGGCTGGCGTTTGCCGGCGGCGGTTTGAACCAGGCCTTGCAGCTCACCCAGCATGCTGCGAAAGAGCTGCGTGTTGTAAGGCTTGAGGGCGGCCTGCACCTCTGGCTGGTCCGAGAACTTTTGCGGCATGAAGATGTGCGTGAAGGTCGGGTGCACCGTGTTGTTCATCCAGGCCAGGGTGGACAGCGCCTGAGCGCGGGCCATGGGGTCGGTGGGTAAAAAGCCCATCTGCGGAAAAATTTGATCGAGGTGCAGCACGATGGCCAGAATTTGCGTGATCGGCTGACCGGTATTCACCAACACGGGCACTTGAGCGCGCGGGTTGATGGCTTGGTATTCGGCGCTGTTTTGTTCACCCTTGTGCAGTTTGACCATGCTGGGCTCGAACTCGGCACCACTCATCTCCAGCAACACATGGGGCACAAATGAACAGGCACCTGGGGCAAAGTAAAGCTTCAAGCTCATGGTTTCATCTCCGGGAATAAAAGGTCATCGGGGCGCCGCCTGTGGGGCCAACGGGGTGGGGGCGGGCAACGCGGGCGCAGGGCTGGCGATCTCCGGGACGCTGGCATCGGCGGCTGGGGGCCAGGCGTTGGCGTCTGGCAGGGCTGGTGGGGGAGGCGTTACCGAAGCAGGCGGCATGACCTCGAACTTCAGGGCTTCGGGATGCACTTGTTGCTGCAGACGCTCGGGTTCGCGCTGTTGCTGGGGGCCATGCCCCCAGCGCGCAAACGCATCCCATTGCCACGCCAGCACAGCGGCATTGAGCACCAGCAAAAGCACCAGCCAAAATTTCAACATCTTGCAGTGTCCCGTCAGGTCAAGGGTCGTACGCTGATCTCGGCGCTGTGGATGTCCTGCTCGCCGAGTTCGGTTTGCCATCGTAACGCACCCCCAGGGCCCACGCCCAGCGCCACGCCTTGCTGGCCATCGCTGGCATGCACACGTCGGCCCTTGAGCACATCGCGGGCGTCAAAACGACTTTGCAAAGGGGCAAAACCGCTGGCTTCAAAAGCCAGCAGGGTCTGAATCAGGGGCAGCGCCACCCGCGCCAAGCAAGCAGGCGCGGTCAACTCGGGCAACAACTCGGTGAGGGCCGCTGGCGGTGTGTTCAGCCCCTGTGCGTCGCGCGGCCGAATGTTCAGGCCCACGCCCACCACGACCTGGCTGCGGCCGCCCATGCTGGCGGCCTCGACCAGGATGCCGCCGAGCTTGCGGTCTTGAAACCACAAATCGTTGGGCCACTTCAGGCCCACATCGGGGTGCAGGCTTTCGGCCAGGCTCAGGCCCACGGCCAAGGACAGGCCAGACCAGTCTTGGGGCGACAGCGGCAGACTGAGCGAAAAAGTCAATGAGTCGCCCGGCTGGCTTTGCCAGACCCGGCCCATGCGGCCACGCCCTGCGGTTTGGCGTTCGGCCACCAACAAGGTCGGCTCGTACTGGCCTGCGCGGGTCCGGCGCATGAGTTCGCTGTTGCTCGAGTCGATCTCGGGCAACACCTCGACGGTGAAGTCGGGCAACAGGGGGCAAACCTGCTCCCAAACCGTTTCAGCGGGCCAAGCGGTGGGCTGGATCATGGGGCATCGTGGTGGGGGCGGTCATGCGCACCGAAAGCCAGTGAGGGGCCAACAAGGCCTTTGCAGGCAGCTGCAGCGCCTATTTTTTCTGGCCAGGGGTCTTGTCCACCTTGGCAGGTTTGGCCGCCTTGGAGGATTTCTTTTTGTCTTTGGCCTTGACATCGGACTTGTTATGGCCCTTGGCCTTGGCTTGAACTATGTCTTTGGCTTTCTCTTTGTCTTTGGTTTTGGCCTTGCCCTTTTTCTGGCTGGGCGTTTTGGGTGTGTCCTTGCGCTCTTTGGGCGACAGCAGCGTGCCCCGGCAGTTGGCGCTGCCGCACCAGCAGGGGTATTCGGCCTTGAGCTTCTTGGTGTAAGGCTCGTCGATGATCAGGCCGTAGTCGTAGTTCAGCTCTTCGCCCGCTTTGATGTTGCGAATGGCCTTGATGAAAATGCGGTCGTTGTCTTCATCGGCTTCGCAGTTGGGTGCGCAGCTGTGGTTGATCCAGCGCGAAGAGTTGCCACCAAACAGCGCGTCAATGACCCGGTCTTCGTTCACATGGAAGTAGAAGGTGTGGTTGGGGTCATTGGGGTCGTGCGGGTGGCGCTCTTGCGCCTCGTCCCAGCTGATGACCTGGCCCACGTACTCGATCAGGGTCTCGCCTTCGGCCAGGTCTTGCAGGGCAAAAACGCCTTTGCCGTGCACGCCGGAGCGGCGAACCTGGATGCGTTTGCCGGATGCGCTCGGCTGGGTGAGGCTGGGGGAGGAAACTGGGGTTTTGGCCACGGCGTGAAAAATTTGTTATGGTGAATTCATGTGGGCGTGCGCGTGAGCGCGTGCCTGGGCGCGTGCGCACACGCGAGACAACGGATTGTAATGACATGAAAACCCTGGTAATTGCAGAGAAGCCTTCGGTGGCTCAAGACATCGTCAAAGCCTTGACCCCGACCTCGGGCAAGTTCGAAAAACACGACGATCATTTCGAGAACGACAAATACGTCGTGACCAGCGCGGTGGGCCACTTGGTGGAGATCCAGGCCCCCGAGCAGTTCGACGTGAAACGTGGCAAATGGAGCTTTGCCAACCTGCCCGTCATTCCGCCGCACTTTGACTTGAAGCCCGTCGACAAAACCAAGACCCGCCTGAACGCGGTGGTCAAGCAGGCCAAGCGCAAGGACGTGAACGCCCTCATCAACGCCTGTGACGCGGGCCGCGAGGGGGAATTGATCTTCCGACTGATCGAGCAGTACGCCGGGGGCACCAAGAGCTTGGACAAGCCGGTGCAGCGCCTGTGGCTGCAGTCCATGACGCCCCAGGCCATCCGCGACGGTTTTGACAACCTGCGCACCAACACCCAGATGCAGGGCCTGGCCGACGCCGCCCGCAGCCGCTCAGAAGCCGATTGGCTGGTGGGCATCAACGGCACCCGCGCCATGACCGCGTTCAACTCGCGCGATGGCGGTTTTTTCTTGACCACCGTGGGCCGGGTGCAAACCCCCACGCTGGCCGTGGTGGTCGAGCGCGAAGAGCAGATTCGCAAATTCATCAGCCGCGACTACTGGGAAATCCATGCCGATTTCGCTGCCACCGCAGGCACCTACCCCGGCAAGTGGTTCGATCCGAAGTGGAAAAAAGAAGAAGACGCTGAAAAGAAAGCCGACCGAAAGTGGACCGCTGCCGAGGCCCAAGCCATTGTTCAGGCTGTGCGCGGCAAGACCGCATCGGTGACCGAAGAATCGACGCCCACCACGCAAGCGAGCCCCGGCTTGTTTGACCTGACCAGCCTGCAGCGCGAGGCCAACGGCAAATTCGGCTTCTCAGCCAAGACCACGCTGGCCCTGGCCCAAAGCCTGTACGAGCGCCACAAGGCCCTGACCTACCCGCGTACCGACTCGCGCCACCTGCCCGAAGACTATGTGCCCGTGGCCAAAGAAACCTTCGAGATGCTGGCCGACAGCGGCATGCGCCACCTGGCCCCGCACGCGCTCACCGCCCTGAACAACCACTACGTGCGCAAGATCCCGCGCGTGTTCGACAACAAAAAGGTGTCGGATCACTTCGCCATCATCCCCACGCTGCAAGCGCCCAGCGGTTTGTCTGAGGCCGAACAAAAGCTCTACGACCTGGTGGTGCGCCGCTTCATGGCGGTGTTCTTCCCCAGCGCCGAATACCAAGTGACCACCCGCATCAGCGTGGCTGCAGGCCACAGCTTCAAGACCGTGGGCAAGGTGCTGGTCAAACCCGGTTGGCTGGCCATTTACGGCAAAGAAGCCGCACAAGAAGTGGAAGACGCCAAGGACGGCGACAAAGGCCAGAACCTGGTGCCGGTGCAGCCGGGTGAACAAGTCAGCGTCGACTCGGTCGAGGCCAAGGGCTTGAAGACGCGCCCTCCTGCACGCTATTCAGAAGCCACGCTGTTGGGTGCCATGGAAGGCGCGGGCAAGATGGTGGACGACGACGAGCTGCGCGAAGCCATGCAGGAAAAAGGTCTGGGCACTCCCGCCACGCGGGCCGCCATCATCGAAGGCCTGATCAACGAAAAATACATGCTGCGCGAAGGCCGCGAGATGATCCCGACGGCCAAAGCCTTTCAGCTCATGACGCTGCTGCGCGGCCTGCAGGTGGAAGAACTCTCCAAGCCCGAGTTGACCGGCGAGTGGGAATACAAGCTCGCCCAGATGGAGCAAGGCAAACTGAGCCGTGCCACCTTCATGGCCGAGATCGCGGCCATGACCGAGCACATCGTCAAGAAAGCCAAAGAGTACGACCGCGATACCGTGCCCGGTGACTACGCCACCGTCACCACCCCCTGCCCCACCTGTGGTGGCGTGGTGAAAGAAAACTACCGCAGGTACACCTGCACGGGTGCCGATGGTGCCAGCGAAGGCTGCGGTTTCTCGTTTGGCAAGACGCCTGCAGGCCGCACCTTTGAGCCTGCCGAAGTCGAGCAGTTCATGCGCGACAAAAAGATCGGCCCCCTGGACGGCTTCCGCTCCAAAGCCGGTTGGCCTTTTGTGGCCGAGATGGCGCTCAAGTACAACGAAGAAGAGAAAAACTGGAAGCTCGAGTTCGACTTCGGTGACGACAAGAAGAACGAAGAGAGTGGCGAGATCGTCGAGTTCACCGACGAGTCGCTGGGCGTCTGCCCCAAATGTGGTGGCGCTGTGCACGAGCACGGCAGCAATTACGTGTGCAGCAAAGCTGTGCCGACGAACGAACAGCCCACACCGAGTTGCGACTTCAAGACCGGCAAACTCATCTTGCAGCAACCGGTGGAGCGCGAGCAAATCATCAAACTGTTGACCAGCGGCAAAACCGATGTGCTCGACAAGTTCGTGAGCAACCGCACACGCCGCAGCTTCAAGGCCATGCTGGCCTGGAACCCCGAAGAGGGCAAGGTGACGTTTGAGTTTGAGCAGCGCGAAGGTGGCAAGAAATACCCGCCGCGCAAGACGGCAGCGACCAAGACCCCATTTGGCAAAGCGGCGGCTAAAAAGACCACGGCCAAAACCGCTGCCGCCAAAAAAGCCGCCAAGCCCGCTGCCGAGAAGGCGCCGCGCAAAGCCGCCGTGGGCACCCTCAAACCCAGCCCGGCCCTGATGGCCGTGATTGGCGACGGCACTTATGCCCGCACCGAGGTGGTCAAGAAAATCTGGGACTACATCAAGGCCAACAACCTGCAAGACCCGGCCGACAAGCGCTCCATCAAGGCCGATGGCAAGTTGCAAGCGGTTTTTGGCAAGGACAGCGCCACCATGTTCGAGCTGGCCGGGATCATCGGCAAGCACCTGAGCTGAGGGGCACAGCCCTTCAGGGTGCGTGCAACACCAGCTTCACGGGCAAAGCGTCCAGCAAGGGCTTGAGCGTGTGCCAAGCAGCGACGGGTGTGGCGCGAGCGTCCACCGCCACCGGTGCATCGCCTGACGCCTGCACCTGCGGCCATTGCGCGGGAGCAAGCTGCAAGGGTGCCATCGCGTTGTGGATCAGTTTCTGCACCACCGCCGCTGTGGCCAGCGTGCGCAATTCGGGTTTGTAAATTTTGCCCACGTTGGTCACGGGCATGGCGCTGAGCACCGTGATCGATTTGGGTTTGGCGGGGCCTTCGTCCACACGCTCGGCCGTGAAAGCGAGCAACTCGGCTTCGGTCACAGGGCTGCCGGGTTTGAGGGTGGCAAAGGCCACAGGCAACTCGCCCGCATAGGCATCTGGCGCACCCACTGCCGCGCACAGGGCCACCGCCGGATGCTCACCCAGTGCGTCTTCAATCACTTTGGGGTCGATGTTGTGCCCCCCGCGGATGATCAGGTCTTTGGCCCGGCCCGACAGGTGCAGGCGGCCTTGCGTGTCGATGAAGCCCACATCGCCGGTGATGAGCCAGCCGTCGGGCGTGAAACTGCGCGCTGTCTCTGCGGCATCCAGGTAGCCAGAAAACAAATTCGGCCCTTGGTAAAGCACCATGCCTTTTTCGCCAGCGGGCAGGGTGTGCGATGTGGCCTGGTCATCGCTGCCCAGCGCCACGATGCGCACACGCGCATGCGGTAGCGGCCAACCCACGCAGCCCGCAGGCGCGCTTAAGCCCGGCGGGGCCACGGTGCTCAGGCCGACGGTTTCGGTCATGCCCAGGCTCTCGTTGATCTGCAAACCGAAGGCTTGTTCAAAGCGCTGCGCCAGCTCGGGTGGCAGTGGCGCTGCGCCTGTGCGCACCGCACGCAGGGTTGAGATGTCGGCCCCCTGCAGCGGCACGCTCGCCAAGGCTGCCAGCACCGTGGGCACGCCCGACATCAGCGTGCAGCGGTGGTGGGCCACCAGCCGCCAATAGTTGTGCACCACCTCGCGGTTGCGAAACATGGCGTCGGTGGGAATGATCACCTGCATGCCGACGGCCAACGAACACAAGGCCCCGGGCAACACGCCCGCCACATGGAACAGCGGGTAGCCGTTGATGGTCACATCGCTCGCGCGAAAGCCTTGCATGCTGGCATTGGCCCAAGCGGTGAAGACCTGCGCGCCATGGCTGTGCCGGGCCAGTTTGGGGGCTCCAGTGGTGCCGCCCGTGTGAAAGTAAGCCGCGATGTCCGTGGGCTGAAAGACCCGTTGGCTGACCAGGTGCTCGGCCACCTGCGTGGCCCGCAAGGCGTGGAAGTCTTGGGCCTCTGCAGGCAGCGCGTCGCCTGCTGGAAGAGGGCCGCCATCTGGATTGACCAGCAGCACCGTCTTCAAACCGGGCAATTGGTTTTGCAGGCGCAAGGCTTTGGCCCGCAACTGGCTGTCGTCTTCAGTGCCATGCGCGATCAGCACTTTGGCGTTGCTGGCCCGCAGCAGCGACAGCAGTTTTTCGTCGCTGAGCAAGGGGTTGAGCGGCTGCACAATGCCCGCCGCTTCGCCGCCCCACAGCGCCAGGTGGTAGGCCAGGCCGCCGGGCAACAGAACCCCCACGGCGTCTTGAGGGCCCACACCCAGTTGGTGCAGCAAATTGGCGGTTTGGTGGATGCCTTGCAGCAAGTCGCGGTAGGTCCAGGTGGTGGACGCACCGCCGGACTGGCCCGTGTGCAAAAAGCTCAGCGCAGGCTTGTCGGCATGCACCTGGGCACTGGCCCGGATCAGCGCATAGGTGCTGGCCCAAGGCACGGCCTCGGCCAAGGGCGTGGCTTCGATGCGTTGGAGGTCGGCCAAGCTTTGAACGGGCGATGAAACAGTCAGGTGCATGACCGATGTTAGCCAGCGCCTGACGCAGGCTTTGTCTCGCAAGTGGCAAGCGGGTGCTTGTCAAACCGCCAGTCATGTCAAGATGCCCGCTTTGCCACCACCATTCAGGGGTCACCGATGCACGATGCCAGCGCCCTACCCACTTTTGAAGATGTGCTCGCCGCCGCCGCGCGGCTGCAAGGGCATGCCCACCGCACGCCGGTGCTGCAGTCGCGCACGCTCAACGCGCAGTTGGGCGCGCAGGCCTTCATCAAGTGCGAAAACTTTCAGCGCATGGGGGCCTTCAAGTTTCGGGGTGGCTTCAATGCCCTGTCGCGATTGAACCCTGCCGAGCGCCGCGCCGGGGTGGTGGCTTATTCATCGGGCAACCACGCCCAGGCTGTGGCCTTGTCGGCGCAAATTCTGGACATCCCGGCCACCATCGTCATGCCGCACGACGCCTCGCCCGCCAAGCTGGCGGCCACACGCGGCTATGGCGCGCAGGTGGTGGGCTACGACCGCTACAAAGACGACGCGCTGGCCATTGCCCAAGGCCTGGCCGCCGAGCACGGCATGCGCTTCATACCGCCGTTTGACCACCCTGATGTGTTGTGCGGTCAAGGCACAGCCGCGCTGGAGTTGTTTCAGGAAGTGGGTGAGCTGGACGCCTTGTTTGTGTGCCTGGGTGGTGGCGGCCTGCTCAGCGGCAGCGCCCTGTCGGCCAAAGCCTTGTCGCCTGCTTGCAAAATTTACGGCGTGGAACCCGAAGCCGGCAACGATGTGCAGCAATCCTTGCAACAGGGTCAGCGGGTGCGCATTGCCACCCCGGTGACGATTGCCGACGGCGCTCAAACGCCCATGGTGGGCGAAATCACCTTCGAGATCATCCGCCGCCTGGTGGACGCGGTGCACACCGTGACCGATCCGCAGCTGGTGCAGGCCATGCGTTTTTACGCCGAGCGCATGAAGATGGTGGTCGAGCCCACGGGTTGTTTGTCGCTGGCGGCGGCCATTCAGGCCAGCGAGCAGCTTCAAGGTCAGCGCGTGGGCATCATCGTGAGCGGCGGCAACGTGGATTTGGGCCGCTTTGCGCAGCTGATCAGCCAAGGCTGAGGCCTGCGGTTCACTCGCATCTTCACGGGTTGGCGTTCAGCCGATTCGCCCTGTAGAGGGTGTGGCAGCGGGATTCGAAAAAGTCCGTCCCACCACCCGCGCCATCTCCAGGCACTTGTTCGAGTATCCCCACTCGTTGTCGTACCAAGCCACCACCTTGATGAAGGTGCTGTCCAGTGCGATGCCCGCGTTGGCATCGAACACACTGGTGCACACCTCACCCCGGAAGTCGGTCGACACCACCTTGTCGGTGGTGTAGCCCAGCACGCCCTTCATAGCCCCTTCGCTTTGCGCTTTCATCTCGGCGCAAATTTCGGCGTAGGTGGCAGGGCTTTCCAGCTCGGCCGTCAGGTCCACCACCGACACGTCCGACGTGGGCACACGAAACGCCATGCCCGTCAGCTTGCCCTGCATGGCCGGGATCACCACACCCACCGCCTTGGCCGCGCCCGTGCTGCTGGGGATGATGTTTTCCAGAATGCCGCGACCGCCGCGCCAGTCCTTGTTGCTGGGGCTGTCCACGGTTTTTTGGGTGGCGGTGGCGGCGTGCACCGTGGTCATCAGGCCGCGTTTGATGCCCCACTTGTCGTGCAGCACTTTGGTGATGGGGGCCAGGCAGTTGGTGGTGCAGCTGGCGTTGCTGATGATGGCTTGCCCGGCATAGGACGCATGGTTGACGCCGTACACAAACATGGGCGTGTCGTCCTTCGAAGGCGCTGACATGACGACTTTGTTGGCCCCTGCGGCCAGGTGCTGGCCCGCGCTGTCCTTGTCTAAAAAAAGCCCTGTGGCTTCGATCACCACATCGGCACCGACTTCGTTCCACTTCAGCTGTGCCGGGTCGCGCTCTTGCGTCAGGCGGATGCGCTGGCCGTTGACCACCAGGGTGTTGCCATCCACCGCGATGCTGCCTTTGAATCGGCCATGCACGCTGTCGTATTGCAGCATGTAGGCCAGGTATTCGGGCTCCAGCAGATCGTTGATGCCCACGATCTCGACGTCGTTGAAGTTCTGCACCGCTGCGCGCAGCACCATGCGGCCAATGCGGCCAAATCCGTTGATGCCGATCCTTGTGGTCATGAAAGTCTCACTTTCGTTGGATGTGTCAGTGGGGGCTGCTGCCGTTGTGGGGCCATCGCCGATGTAACCATCGTATGCGAATTTATGAAACTTTGTTACATGCCGTGCGTGTCACATGGGATTGTTCTGGTTGTGTAACTGGGTGCGATCCTTGCGCTGTGCGCCAAGACGGCCCATCAGCGATGGTCACCTTGCCGCATGCCAGCGATAAACTGCTCCTGTGTGCACCAACTTCACCCCGACAACAAACGCCCAATGGGTCAAGGAAAAACTCGGCGTTGACCTGCCTGCAGGCTTCCCCGAGGAGTCGTACCCCGGGTTTGCATCCCCCATCGTGGTCAAGAGTCACCGGACGGGTCGGGTCGCTTGCGGTCTGGCCCGGTTTGGCCTGATCCCGGCATGGGCCAGGGATGACAAGATCAGCCGCCACACCTACAACGCCCGCAGCGAGACCACCGCAGAAAAACCCAGTTACCGCACCGCGTGGCGGCAGCGGCAGTTTGGCCTGGTGTTGGTCGACAACTTCTATGAGCCCAGCTACGAGTCCGGCAAGGCTGTGCGCTGGAAAATCGCTCTGGCCAACGGCGATCCGTTCGGCATCGCCTGCCTGTGGGACCGCTGGACAGACCCGGCCTCGGGTGAGCGGGTGGTGAGTTTTTCGATGCTCACGGTCAATGCCGACGCGCACCCGGTGATGCAGCAGTTTCACAAGCCCGGCGATGAAAAACGCACCCCCGTGATCATCGCCCCCGAGCGGCACGGTGCCTGGCTGAGTGCCGATGTCTCCCAGGCTGCCGAGCTGATGGGCTGGCCGCACATGCCGGCGCTGGCGGCCTGTCCAGCGCCCCGGATGTCAAGCCAAAGTTCACTCGCCGCGCCCAATATGGCAACTTGAAAGACTGGCTATTTATCCAGTATATTCAGGCGATGTCTTCTCCTCTTGATTCTTCGCTTTCGCCGGTATTTGTTCCAGACACCCCCGTCTGGCTGGATGTCTGCACCTGGCCCGTGGCGGCAGGTTTTCCATCGCCTGCCGCGGACCACACGCGCAAACGCATTGACCTGAACGAGCACCTGATCCGCAACAAGGAAGCCACCTTCATTTTCCGGGTCAAAGGCGACTCGATGAGTGGCATCGGCATCTATGAGGGCGACGAGCTGTTGGTGGACCGCTCCATCGAAGCCAAGCACGGCAACATTGTGTTGGCAGTGCTGAACAACGACTACACCGTCAAACGCCTGTACCGCAGAGGCGGTGTGGTCAAGCTGATCGCAGAGAACCCGCTGTACCCACCCATCGTGGTCAAGGAAGGCGAGGAGCTGGTGATCTGGGGCGTGGTGACGCGCAACCTGCACAAGCTGTACTGAGCCATGGCCCCGCCGAAGGTGCAAGCCCTGGCGCTTGTGGATTGCAACAACTTTTACGTCAGCTGCGAGCGGATCTTCCGGCCCGATCTGACGCATGTCCCGATGGTGGTGCTGTCCAACAACGACGGTTGCGTGGTGTCCCGCTCCAACGAGGCCAAAGCTTTGGGCGTGAAAATGGGCGCCCCCTGGTTTGAGTGCACGGCACTGGCCGAGCAACACGGCATCCTGGCCATGAGCAGCAACTACGCCCTGTATGCCGACATGTCGAACCGGGTCATGAACATCCTGAGCGAGTTTTCGCCCCGCAGCGAGGTGTATTCGATCGATGAATGCTTTGTGGATCTGACGGGCACCCCCCAACTGCGCGACGTCAGTTACGCCATGCGCGAACGCATTGGCATGTGGACGGGCATGCCGGTCTGCGTGGGCATTGGCCCCACCAAGACCTTGGCCAAACTCGCCAACCATGTGGCCAAGAAGCACCCCCGCTCCAAAGGCGTCTTCAACTACAACGCATTGAGTCCCGAGCAAAAAACCCAGTTGCTCGCACACATTTCAGTGGAAGAAGTCTGGGGGGTTGGACACCAACTCACACAAAAGCTGGCCAGGCATGGCGTGCACACCGTGCAAGACCTGCGTGTGGCCCATGTGCCGACCTTGAGGGCCGAGTTCGGTGTGGTGATGGAAAAGACCCAGCGCGAGTTGCAGGAGGTGCCCTGCATAGCGCTGCAAGAAATCCAACCCGAGCGGCAGCAGATCATCTGCAGCCGATCGTTCGGCGGCATGGTCACCGAGTTGGACGTGCTCAAGGACGCGCTGTCCACATTTGCGGCCAATGCCTGCGCCAAGCTGCGTGCGCAAAACAGCCACGCTGCGGTGATCCAGGTCTTCTTGCAAACCAACCGGTTTCGCAAAGAGTTACCGCAATACATGCCCAGCCTGGCCGTGCCACTGCCCTACCCGACCCACGACAGCCTGGAGGTCAACCGATGGGCCAGTTATTTGTGCGAGCGCATGTTCAAGCCCGATTACCAATACAAGAAGGCCGGGATCATGCTCAGCGAGATCAGCCCGGTCACACGCAGGCAAGGCGATCTGCTGGAGCCCGAAACCACCAGCAACGCCAAGCTGATGCAGGCGCTGGACCAGCTGAACCAGCGCTATGGACGCGGGACGGTGAAGGTATCCACCCAAGGCGCGTTCAAGGGTTGGCAGATGCGGCAAGAGCGCAAGTCGCCCAATTACACAACGTGTTGGGATGCCATCCCTGTGGTTTGACCCCCTCAGTCATCCCAATGCCAACGCATGCGGATGGGCGGTCACTCCCCCCAGCGCGTATGGAACTTGCCCGCTCGGTCGGTGCGCTGGTAAGTGTGGGCGCCAAAGTAATCGCGCTGGGCTTGCAGCAAGTTGGCTGGCAAACGCGCTGCGCGGTAGGCGTCGTAATAGCTCAGGGCGCTCATGAAGGCGGGCACGGCCACGCCGCGCAGGGCCGCCATGGCCACCACTTCGCGCAGGTCTTGTTGGCAGTCGGCCATGACGCGGACAAAGTGCGGGTCGATCAGCAGATTGGGCAGGTCGGCTTGGTTTTGGCAGGCGCGGCGAATGTCTTCGAGCAAATGCGCACGGATGATGCAGCCGGCACGCCAGACCGAGGCGACCTGGGCCATGGGCAGGTGCCAGTGGTGTTCGCGGTCGGCAGCGCGCAACAGGGCAAAGCCCTGGGCGTAGGCGCAAATTTTGGCGGCCAGCAAGGCGCGGCGCAGCTTGCCCAACATGGCACCGCGCTCGGGCACCGTGGCGGCGCTCGGCCCCGACAACAGCTGCGAAGCGGCCACGCGCTCGGTCTTGATGGCGCTCAGGGTGCGGGCGAACACCGCTTCGGCAATGGTGGGGGCGGCAACGCCCAGGTCCAGCGCGATCTGGCTGGCCCATTTGCCTGTGCCTTTTTGCTCGGCCGTGTCCAAAATCACATCCACCAGCGGCGCACCCGTTTCGGGGTCGGTCGTGGCCAGGATTTGTGCGGTGATGTCGATCAGGTAGCTGCCCAATTCGCCATCGTTCCATCGTTCGAATTCGGCGGCCATGTCGGCCGGGGCCATGCCCAGGCTTTGCATCAGCGCGTAGGCCTCGCAGATCATTTGCATGTCGGCGTATTCGATGCCGTTGTGCACCATTTTCACGAAATGGCCCGCCCCACCCGGCCCCATCCACTGGCAACACGGCTGCCCGTCTTCGGCCCGGGCAGCGATGGCTTGCATCAGGGGCTGGATCAGCGGCCAGGCTTCGGGCGAGCCGCCGGGCATGAGCGCCGGGCCAAGCAAAGCGCCTTCTTCGCCGCCGCTGACCCCCGCGCCCACATACAAAATGCCCGAGTCCTGCAGGGCAGCGATGCGGCGCTGGGTGTCGGTGTACAGCGTGTTGCCGCCGTCAATGAGCACATCGCCTGCCGACAACAAAGGGCGCAGCTGCGCCAGCACCTGGTCCACCGCCGCACCGGCGGGCACCATCATCCAGATGCGCCGGGGCACTGTGAGGCTGGCCACCAGTTCGGGCAGCGACGACGCGGCTTGTGCCCGCAGGCCCTGCGTGCGCACCGCGAAGTTCTCGCGGCGAGCAGCGTCCAAGTCAAACCCGCTGACCGAAAACCCGTTGCGCTCCAAGTTGAGCGCCAGGTTTTCGCCCATCACGCCCAAGCCCACCAGGCCGATGTCCATGGCTTGCATGTTTGCGTTGACTCCTTGTTTTCAATCGCCGCATCCACCAACAGAGCGGGCGTGCGGATTGTCGTTGGCGGTCGATGCGCCAGGTGTCGCGCACCTGTCGCCAGCAAGGAGTACCCAAAAAACTGACCAGCTTCGGGCCGCAAAGCCCTGGCTTGACAGGTTGTTCAACCGACTCAGTCGAGCCATCAGCCCCTTCCCGGAATCTCCGCGAGCAGTTGCTCCACATGGGCCTTGGCTTTTTCGAGCGAGGCCATGCTGCCCGTCAGGTACATGCGGCCACTGGCTCCAATCATGCTGCACTCGACCAGGGTGAGGTCGGGTGCGACTTTCTCGGCTTCGTTGGCCATGTGGGCACCAAACAAGGCCGGGGCCACTTCCATCAGCAGCATGTGGTCGCCGGGCAACACCATGCTGGCTTGGCGTGTGCGGTTCATCAGCACGGCGTGCTGATCGGTCACGTCTTCCAGAATGTCGCTGTACAGCAGGTGCGGGCGCAGCTGATCTTGGGCCTTGGCGCCCATCCAGTCCAGAATGACCTGGCCTGCACGCTTGAGCGCAGCGCCATCGTTGCTGTGCAACTCCAGCACGCCGAACTGCCGCTCGACGGCCAGAATGCCCGGCTCCAGCGTGGGCTCGGCTTTCAGGGCCAAGTCAATCACGCGCTGGATGGACAGCCCGGGGGCGATCTCGACCAGCAGCGCGTGGGTGCCTTGCATCGCCACGTAGCCGCGCGCGCCCAAAGGCGAACTCATCCACGAAGAGAACTGGGGCTGCAGGTCGGTGAGCGTCAGGTAAACCCGAAGCTCAGCGGCCGGCTTGGCAGGCGCTGCGGTTTTTTTAGTTGTGGCCATGCGGCCTCCTTATCTGCAACAGCCTGCGATCACTTGCCGTCGAAGGCTTTGGATACGTCAGCGTGTGGGCGTGGAATGACGTGGCAAGACACCACTTCACCGATCGCGCCTGCGGCTTCAGCACCGGCTTCGGTGGCGGCCTTGACGGCACCCACGTCGCCCGAAACGATGATGGCGACGAGACCGCCACCAACTTCTTTTTTGCCAACGATGTTGACGTTGGCGGCTTTGACCATGGCGTCAGCGGCGGCGAAAGCAGCAACATAACCTTTGGTTTCGATCATTCCGATGGCTTGTGACATGAGAGTCTCCTTGAGGGGTTAAAAAAAGAAAGGGTTGAGGGAAGGGTTGAGGGGGAAAAATTCAACGCATGGGCGTTGGGGTGTCGTAGTCATCCAGCGAGGCGATGATGAGCGCATCGGCCACCACACGCGGGTGGGCCGGGGCGAACCACCAGGCCGCAGGTGCGCCGATGGTGATCATCACGCGCTCGCCAATGCCGCAGCCCATGGGGTCGTAGCAGACCACCACGTCCTTGGGGTAGTCCAGTTGCACCTCCAGCAATGCGCCAGCGGGCAACTCGGGCAGACGTTTACTGGCCACGATGCGGCCGATCACGGTTCCTGTTTTCATGGGGCAGTTCCTCGGTCAATGGTGATGCCCCGCTTGCGCAGGGCTTCTTTGCCCAAAGGGGTCAGGACCGCTTTGGGGTGGATGCGAACGGTTTTCACGCTCGGCGGCAGGGTTTTGAGCAGCTTCTCGCCGATCACGCCCTGGAGTTCGGGCACGTCTTCTTTATGGTCGTGCATGTCGCAGGTGTCGCCCTTGCACTCGCAGGCTTTGCCTTCTTTGCACGAGGAACAGCACGCAGCCGGGTCGATGGCGGTGGTAGCGGCCATGGCCGACGTCACGGGTGCAGCAGGTGCAGCAGCGGCCACTGCCTTGACGGCTGCCGCGTCCACCCGCAGGTCAAAACGCAGCAGGCCCGATTGCGCCGCCTGCAGCAGTGCCGGGCTGGCGGCCAGGCGTTTGAAGAGTTCTGTCAAAGCTTGCGCGTGGGCGCCGGTGCCTACACGCAAGGGCACCACCACGCCCTGGGGCACAGCCGCTGGCGCCGCAGCCGCAGGCTTGGGCGCGCCAATTTGCTTCCAATAAGCGTCTTTGACAGCGATCAGGCCATCGCGAATCTGGTACACGTCGGTGCCGTCCAGCGTGAGTGCCTTGCCACCGGGCAAGGGCACGCTCACCTTGTAGTTTTGCACCACGGTCTGGCCCAGCACATTCAGGTGCGAATCCGAGAACTTGGGGCCGGTGGGGCTGGCAAAGCGCTCCTTCAAGAACGCCTGGCAGGCTTCGCGGCCACGGAGCACGCGCGAGTCGGGCAAGGTCCACACCACATCGGGCGCAAAGCAGGCCACGATGGCTTCTGCATTGACCATTTCGTAGCCTTGTTCGAAGCGGCGCATCAAGGCGGCCACCGAAGCGGGGTCATCCTTGGCTCGGCCCGCCCCCAAAGCCGTGCGCACCTGCGCCCGGATTTGTTCGCGCAAGGCGTCTGTGCTCATGCGGCACCTCCTGCATCGCGGATCACAGCTTCGGCCACGGCGGCTGCGGCACGAACGTCGGACGCATTGCCCGACAGGTACAGGCGACCGGCTGGCCCCATGAAACGGCAGTCGATCAGCTTCACGTTGGCGGCCTTCTCGGCTTCGTTGGCCACCAGCAGCGCGTATGACGAGGTCGTCATCTCCATGATGTAGAGCGATTCGCCGGGCAAAAGCATGCTGCCCGACTTGCTGCGGTTGATCAAAAACGCGTGGTAGCCATCGACCCGGTCAATGACTTTGGAGGCCAAAATTTCGGGCTTGAGCACGCTTTTCTCGCTCACGCCCATGGCTTCGAGCACCGCAGCACCGGCCGACTTGACCGACGAAGAAGACTGACCGTGGAACTCCAGATAGCCGAACTGACGCTCGACCACCAAGTTACCGGGCTTGACGTTGTCATGCTTCAAGGCGATGTCGGTCAACCACTCGATGTCCATGCCGGGGGCCACTTCGATGACCATGGCGGCGTCGTTGTGGCGCGGCAGGAAACCTCGGGCGGTGGATCCGATCATGCACATCAGCTGTGGCTGCAAGCGGTCCAGAAAAATGTAACTGCGCAAAGTGGACATGAAAGGCTTTCAGCGAAGGTTTTCGAGTTCTTCCTGCACGATGCGCAGGACCATGGCCTGAAGTTCAGGCGTGAGGGTGGACAGTTGGCCTGGGGCCGCTGACACACCTGAAGACAGTGCTGCGCCCGAAGCCATGGCCCCGGCCCAGCCGCCGGGCAGCGGAAAGGCCACGCGTTTCCAGTTGACCAGCAGCTCGGGGCCGACGTTGCAGTCCACCGAGCTTTTGCCCGCGTAACCCGTGCCGATGGTGAAGGTGTAGGGCAAGCCGGTGTTGGCCCCGGTGCTGTCGTGCACCGTGGAGCCATTGACGACCACGCGGTAATAGTCAAGGGCTGCGCCCCAGACCACCGCCTGCTCGGCGTTGGCGGTGTGCACGCCCGAGGTGTGTCCTGCGCCGCTGTGCTGCAGCATGAGGCGCGCCACCTCAATGGCCTGGTCCATGCCCGGCACCACCACGCAGCCCAGTATGGGTGAGAGCTTTTCCTTGAGCAGCACATGGCCTGCTTGCGGCAGGGCAATGGGGCACACCAGTGCCTGGCCATCTTGCGGCACCTGCACGCCTGCGGCTTGGGCAATCTCAAACGCGGGGCGGCCGACCACCTTGCCGTTGAACTTGCCGCCGGGGAAGGCGTGGTTCTGGATTTTCTGCGCTTCTTGCTCGGAGCACACATGCGCACCCTGACGCGCCAGCGCTTGCTGCATCTGCGCGGCGATGTCAGCGTGCAACATGATCACAGAGGGGGCCGAGCAGGGGCTGCCATGGTCAAAGTTTTTGTCGGCGACGATGGTTTTTGCTGCCGCTTCGATGTCGGCGCTGGCGTCCACATAAATCGGCACATTGCCCGAGCCCACGCCAATGGCGGGGTTGCCCGAGCCGTAAGCGGCGCGCACCATGGGCGTGCCGCCGGTGGCCAAGATCACGTCGGTGCGGGCATCGCGCATCAGCGCGCCTGTGGCCTCGACGGTGGGGCGGGTCAGGATCTGCAAGGCATGGGCTGGACCACCGGCTTTTTCAATGGCCGCTTGCAGCTCTTGGGTCACGGCGGTGCAGCAGCCCAGCGCCACCGGGTGCGGCGAAATGACCAGCGCGTTGCGCGTCATCAGGCACAAAATGGTCTTGAAAATGATGGTGGCCACCGGCGAGGTGGAGTTGGACAAACCCACCACCACGCCGGCAGGGCGGCCGATTTCGACGATGCGCAGCGCATCGTTGCGGCGCACGCCGCCCAGCGCCACATTGTCCCAAGCGGTCGGCGTGAGTGTGCACGCAATCTGGTTCTTGGCGATCTTGTCGGCCACTTTGCCGATGCGGCTTTCGCGCACGGCCCACTCGGCATAAAACTCAGCACGCGGCAGCAAGGCGGCGGCCACTTCTTTGGCCACCCGCTTGCCTTCTTCGGGCGTCCACAGCGCCAGCGTGGCAGCGGCTTGCCGGGCGCGGCCCAACAAGTCACGGGCCTCTTGCAAGGCAGCCAGGTCGTGGTCGGCCAGATCGATGGGGTTGCTTGAACTCATGTCAGAAGGTGTCTCACGTTCAACGGCGCTGAGCGGCGTTGGCCACGGCGTTCAGGTCCACGCTTTCCAGCGCACTGAAGATCGCTTCCACCGCCTTCTGCTCACTTGGGCTGGCCGCTTGCATGCGGGTGGTGTCGAGCAACTGGCGCATGACCGAAGGCTGGCCACTTGCTGCCGCACCGACACCGGGGTTGAGCGTGGGCACAAAGCTGCCGCAGGTCATGCGCTGGCCTGCGCGGTAGTGTGGCGCGTAGTCGAACACGGCGTAGTGCTGTGTGGCGCAGTTGTCCCACATCGCCACCGAATCTTTTTCCCACCGAAAGCGCACCATGAATTCGGGCTTTTTGACCCACTCGTACAACATGTTCAGCACGGCTTCGGACAAGTCCATGTGCATGCCCAGCAGGCGTTTGGTCCAGATCGAGTTGACGAACAAAATCTTGCGACCGTTGTAGGGGTGCGTGATCACGGCCGGGTGCGTCACCGTGGGCGTGTTCTCGATCATCTTGCACTCTTGGGCACTGGCCTGCACCATCATGCCGCTCTTGGCCGAGGCACGCTTTGCCAAGCGCTCGCCCGCGTTGATGCGGCGGAAATGCCAAGGCAAGTCATGGTCGGCCTGCAGGCCTTCGAGCATCTGTTGCATGCCGGGGTTGAGCGCGTCATACGCAGCGCCACCGTGCATCCACATCGTGTCGCCGCCCGATGGAGGCAAGTCGGTGATACGCAAGATCGAGACCATGTTGGGCTTCTTGCGGAAGGTCACGTCAGTGTGCCAGCGGTCGGTCTCAGGGGCTTCGTTGCCCTCATTCGAAATCAACTGAATGTGTGGATGGCCCTCTATGTGAGGAAAGAACTCGTGCTTTTCCATCTCGCCAAAGTTTTGGCCCAGACGAATGTAGGCCTCAGGCTTCAGGGCCTGCTTGCGGAAGAACACCACACCGTGTTGCCACAGCGCTTGCTTGATCTCTTCGTAAACGTCTTCTGATCGGGTGGTGTTCAGATCAACGCCGCTGATCATGCAGCCGATGGTGGGCGTCATGGGTTCGACTTGGATGTGACGGAATTTCATGGTTGTATCTCCTTGATGTGGTTTTTGCTCGCAGGCTTCATTGCCAGTGCAGCAAACGGCGTTCGATCCAGTTCATCAGCTTCATGATCAGCACCCCAATGAGCGCCAGATCAAACAGCAGCGACCACACGCCATTGACGTTGAATGTGGATCCCAGGTATGCGAGTTGTTGCCCGAGGCCACGCTCGGAAGCAATGACTTCTGCGCCCACCACACCCAGCAGGGCGTAGATCACACCCAGGCGCAATCCTGAGAAAAGCACCGGCACAGCGCCAGGCAAGGTGACCGAGAAAAACATTTGCCGACTGCTGGCACCCAGGGTGCGCGTGAGCGTCACATGGTCCTGGCTGACACCGCGAATACCGGCCACGGTGCTGGACAACACGATGAAGAAAGTGAGCGACACACCCAGGGCGATCTTGGAGCCAATGCCCAAACCAAACCACAAAATGAACAAGGGCACCAAGGCAATGCGCGGCAGCACATTGAAGGCCGAGATGTAGGGGTCGCAAAAAGCCTCGAATTTGGGCCAGGTCACAAAGGCGAGGCCTGTGACCATGGCGGCGACCGAGCCAATGGCAAACGAAGCAAATACGGCCGACAAAGTCCAGCCCAGATCGCCCCACATGCGGGCGTTGGCAAGGTTTTCCAGCGTGAACTGGATGATGCCGATCGGGCTGCCCATGAAACTCGGATCCACCCAACCAACTCGGGCACCCCACTCCCACAGACCCAGAAAAACGCAGACAAACAAAGCATGTTGTGCCAGCGTGCGCAATGTTTCAGCCTTCATGGTGCACCCATCCTTCTTCGAGATGTTTCCACACCTGGGTGTAGGTGTGGCGGAAGTCATCGCTGGTCTGCAGCGCGCGGATGGAGCGTGGGCGCGCCAGCGGCACCTGCACATCGGCCACGATGCGGCCAGGCCGCGAGGACATCACCATCACCCGGTCGGCCAGTGCCACGGCTTCAGACAAGTCGTGCGTCACAAACAGCACCGTTCGGTTGCCGTCTTGGCACAGTTGCAGCAGCAGGTCTTGCAATTGCAGCTTGGTTTGCGCATCCAATGCGCCAAAGGGCTCGTCCATCAGCAACAGAGGCGAAGGCATGGCAAAAGTGCGGGCCAAGGCCACGCGCTGGCGCATGCCTTGAGACAGGGCCTTGGGCAGTCGGTATTCAGACCCGCCCAACCCGACCTTCTTGAGCATCACTGCGGCCCGTTCACGGGCCTGTGCGATGGGCACACCCCGCACCTTCAGGCCAAAGGCGGCGTTGTCCAGCGCGTTGAGCCAGGGAAACAAGCTGTCGCGCGCCAACATGTAGGCCACTTTGTGACCGCCCAGCGCCGGCTTTTCGCCCGCCACCCGCAGATGCTGATCTGCAGGCAAATCCACCAGCCCCGCGCAGAGGTTGAGCAAGGTGGTTTTGCCACAACCGCTGGGCCCTGCGAGCGCAACAAACTCCCCCGCCTTGACGTGCAGGTCTACACCCTGCAACACCAGATTGGTGCCGTCAAAGCTCAGGTCGATGCGCTGTGCGTCGATCATGAAAATACCCTGAAAATATCGCGATGGCCGAGGTTCAAGGCAAGACTGCGGGGGCCATGTCCACTCTGCCGGGCAGCAGTTTGTTTTCGGTCATGGCATCGGCCACCGCCTGCATGGCGGGCACAGTGCCACGGGCCTTGAAGTTGCCGAGGGAGTTGCGCAAGCTCACCTCAGCGATCTGGTCTGCGTTGGGCAATTGCAGGGCAAAGGTCTTGCGCAGGATCTCCAGTGTCTTGCCGAAGTTGGCCGGGTTGGCGATGAAAGCATCCGACAAGTCCAGCATCCTGCGGATACCGGCCACCGTTTGCGGATTGGCCGCTGCCCAGTCGGACTTCACCGCCATGGTGCCAGCGCCGCCACGGGTGGCCAGCATGCTCTTGGGCCCCTGGCCTTTGCGGGGATCGACCACCAGGCGGCAGGCTTTCAGCACCTCGCACATGCCATCGGTGGGCGGGAAGGTCATGATCAGATCGACTTGGCCGCGTGTGAGGGCAGGGAAAGCGGTGTCGGGTGCGCCCACGGCCACAAAGGTCACGTCGTTCGCGGTCAGGCCCACATCTGCGAGCATGTCGATGACTTGGAATTCAGCGCCCGAGCCACGTTGGGTCACGCCGATTTTCTTGCCCTTGAAGGACTTGACCACACCGGGGTAGCCTTCTTTTTCGGTCGCCAATTCGGTTTTGGCACCTGCGGCCATGAAAAACACCGGGTCAACGAAGCCTGCGGCAATGATGGAAATGGGGGCCTTGCGGGCCACGGCTGCAGCGGCGACTTCGGTCGGTCCAAAAAACACCTCGATGTCACCGGAGAGCATGGTCTGCATGCCCAATGGCGCGGCTGGGATGGTGCGCAGTTCGCAGCGAATGCCCGCTTGCTGGCAGAAACCTTGTTCTTGGGCCACACGCACCAACAGATTGCCGGTGCCAGGATAGTCTTGGAACCGCACCACGGACTGCGCCATGGCGCTGGCGCCCAGGGTCAAGGCGATGGCACCCAAAGTGGTGCGAACAAATGCAGGGGCAGTAAATTTCATGTTGTCTCCAATGGATGGGTTACAGGCTTGATCACCGTCAAGCTCGGCGAAGCAGATTTGAAGCCCCATGGATGCGTCAAATTGTTTCTGATGTGACAATTTAGGGGAAAGCACTCAAAAAAACATTTCTCATCAACATGGAAGACACCATGCCTTTGCCGCCCACCCGTTCTGTCAAATCCAAGCAAAGCACAGCGCTCCAGCCTGCCTACAAAGCGCTCGATGCCGATGTGTTCACCAAGGTGTGGGCTGAAAACTCGGCCCTGACAGAGCGTTCAGCCAAAGCCTTGCACAGTGTGGGTGTGGTACGCCACTGGACCGAAGGGCAAGTGGTGCTCAGCCGGGGGCAATCCACCTCGACGGCCTTGCTGCTGGTCAAGGGGCGCTTGCGGGTGAGCGTGACCACGCCCGAAGGCGAAGAGCAATTGCTGCGCTGGATGCTGCCAGGCGAAATCTCGGGCCTGAGTTCGGTGTTTGCCGAATCCACCTACCCCGCTGATTTGGTGGCTGTGGGCGCCACCCAGGTGCTGCACATTGAGCGAACCCGCTTGGTCGACCTGATCACCAACGACCCCGCCGTGGCGGTGGATTTGTTGCGCATCCTGGGCCTGCGCATCAATCAACTCTTCGACACCCTGGCCGACCGGGGTATGCACAGCCTGGAGCAGCGGGTGTGGGCTGCGCTGGAGCGCATCGCCAAATTCAACAGCGTGACCGTGCCCGACGGTGTGATGCTGCGCGTGAGCCAGTCCGACCTGGCCCAAGCTGCCTCGGCCTCGCGCCAACGCGTGAACCAACAGCTGCGGCATTTTCAAGAGCAGGGCCTGATCCGGTTGGGCTACCGCAACATCGTGCTGCTGCGCCGCTGAGCGCAAGATGCCACGCCAACACGTTCTTTTCAATCGATCAACAGGCCATCACCCATGACTTTTCAAACCACCGAGCCCCCCTTCTGTTTTCGCCAAGGCACGCGCCCACTGCTGATCTCGATGCCGCATGTGGGCACGCATGTGCCGCCTGCATTGGCCGCACGCCTGACCGACGAAGCCCGGCGCGTGCCCGACACCGACTGGCATCTGGAGCGCCTGTACGACTTTGCCGATGCGCTGGGGGCCTCGGTGCTGGTGGCCACGCATTCGCGCTTTGTGATTGACCTGAACCGCCCACCCGATGGTGCCAGCCTGTACCCCGGGCAAAGCGTGACCGGCCTGTGCCCGGTGGACTTGTTTGACGACCAACCGCTGTACCGCGACCCGGCCGATGTGCCGGGCGAGGCCGAAATCGCCCAGCGGCGCGACGCCATTTGGCACCCCTACCACGCGCAGTTGGCGCAAGAGCTGGCGCGGCTGCGCAAGGTGCATGGCGTGGCCGCCCTGTGGGACGCGCACTCGATCCGCTCGGTGTTGCCGCGGTTTTTTGAAGGCCAATTGCCCGACCTGAACCTGGGCACGGCCAACGGGGCCAGTTGCGACCCGTCATTGGCCGAGCAGCTGCTGGCCATTGGCAAACAAGCCACCGGCTACACGGCGGTGCTCAACGGCCGCTTCAAAGGCGGGCACATCACCCGCCAATACGGCAACCCAGCTCAAGGCATTCACGCGGTGCAACTGGAAATGACGCAGTGCAGCTACATGCAAGAAAGCTGGCCGTTTGACTATCTGCCCGAGGTGGCTGCGGGCGTGCAGCCGCATGTGCGCAAGATGCTGGAGGCCGTGTTGGCATTTGTCGAATCTCATTGATTCGGCTCGATTTTGTGGCGCCTACCCCTATGGGCGATGTTTTGCAGGGCGTGTTCAACGCCCATCGCCCACAGGGGTGGGCTCCTACAAAAAAGCCATCCCTTGAATGTTGTGACAGCCTTCAAGGGGGTATGGCATTCAGGCCCAGCGTCGCATGAGTTTTTGCCGAGCCGACGCTTGCACATTCACCAAACCCAAGTCGCCGCCGTAGTGGGACATCACGCGGCGATCCATCCACGCAAACCACAGGGGTGGCCAATACGCCACCGTGATCATGGTGGCGTAACCCGCCGGCAGTTGCGGTGCGTTGGCGAAATGCCGCAGCGCCTGGTAGCGGCGACTGGGGTGGGCGTGGTGGTCCGAATGCCTTTGCAGTTGGTACAGCAAGAGGTTGCCCACCAGGTGGTTGCTGTTCCAAGAGTGCTCGGGCTCGCAACGCACGTAGCGCCCGGCTGTGTCTTTTTGCCGGAGCAATCCGTAATGCTCCACGTAATTCACCACCTCCAGCATCGAGATGGCGTACCCCGCCTGCAACAGCAGCAACGGCAACGCCATCCAACCCAGCCACCCACACAGCGCCCCAAACAACAGCAGCGTCAGGCCCCAGGCCTGCAGGTTGTGGTTTTGGGGGTGCCAAACGCTGTGGCCTTGTTTGTTCAACCGCTCTTGCTCCAGCGCCCAGGCCGATTGCAGGCTGCCCCACACCGATCTGGGTAAAAAAGCCCAAAAGCTTTCGCCCATGCGTGCGCTCGCTGGGTCTTCCGGGGTGGCCACGCGTTTGTGGTGACCCCGGTTGTGCTCCACAAAAAAGTGGCCATACGCACTGGGCGCCAAAGCGATCTTGGACAGCCAACGGTCCACGGCCTCCTTTTTGTGGCCCAGCTCATGCGCGGTGCCAATGCCAATGCCGTTGATCGCGCCCACCGTGAGCACCAAGGCGGCATAGCCCATCCAGGCCAGCGGTTGGGTGACCGCGATCCAAGCACCCAAGACCGTGCCGACCAGTTGCACAGGCACATAAGCCCACACCATGGCGCGGTAAAACACATCGGCATCGAGTTGCGCCACCGCCGATTCGGGCGGGTTGCTGAAGTCCTCGCCAAAAATGCGGTCAAGCACGGGCAACAACACATGGATGATCAGTGGGGCCAGCAGCATGCACCACCATTGCCCTGTCCAGACGAAGGCCAGCAAGGAGCCTGTGAATGTCAGGGGTATCGAAGGGCTCAGCAGCCACCACCAGCGCTTGTCTTGCCAAGCCTCGTCGAGCGGGATGCTTGGACTGTTCACGGCTGATGCCTGCTGAGGCGTTCAGGGCCAACAAACTCAAGGACAGCACGCATAACTTGTCTCCCAATGTGGTGCCATTGTGAGGGGTGTTGGGGCCAAGGAGATGTCGCCATGGCCAGGGGTTTGCTGGGAAAAACCCTGATGCACACAAGACACGCCACGGCACGCTGGAGCCCTTATATTGGTCGCACACAACATTTGAACGGGGGGAATTCATGGAATTTGACTACGTGATCGTGGGCGGTGGCTCGGCCGGTTGTGTGCTGGCAGCCCGTTTGAGCGAAGACCCCACCGTGCAGGTGGCCCTGATCGAAGCCGGGCCGCCCGACACCAGTGCCTTGATCCATTGCCCGGCGGGCATCGCGCTCATGGCCCGCACCGAAATCGTCTCGCAAGGCCTGAACACCGTGCCGCAACCCGGCTTGAACGGCCGCATCGGTTTTCAGCCGCGTGGCCGCACCTTGGGGGGCTCCAGCTCCACCAACGCGATGGCCTACATCCGCGGCCAACAGGTTGACTACGACACCTGGGCCCAGATGGGTTGCACGGGCTGGTCGTGGGCCGAGGTCTTGCCCTACTTTCTGAAGGCCGAGCACAACGAGCGGATCCACAACGAATGGCATGGCCAACACGGCCCCTTGAACGTGGCCGATTTGCAAAGCCCCAATGCGTTCGCCAAACGCTTTGTCGAGGCAGGGGTGCAAGCGGGTTTGACGCACACCACCGACTTCAATGGCCCCACACAAGAAGGCGTGGGCCTGTACCAGGTCACGCAGAAGGCAGGTGAGCGTTTCAGCGCGGCCAAGGCCTACCTCACACCCAATCGTGGCCGCCCCAATTTGCACGTCATGACCGGTGTCACCGTGGACCGCATGGGTTTGGTCGATGGCGTGGCGCGGCAGGTGCACGCCTTGCAGGGCCGCCAAGCGCAGACCGTGACCGCCCGGCGCGAAATCATTTTGAGTGCAGGTGCTTTTCAGTCACCCGCCATCCTCATGCGCTCAGGCATTGGGCCCGCCGCGCATTTGCAAAGTCTGGGCATTGACGTGCTGCGCGACTTGCCAGGCGTGGGCGAAAACCTGCACGACCACCCCGACGCGGTGCTGGTGGCCGATGCGCCGGGGCACACCGATTTGATCGGCGTCTCTCCCCAAGGCGCGTGGCAGACCTTGCAAGCCCTGTGGGCCTGGCGGCAGCACCGCAAGGGGCCGCTCACCACCAATTTCGCAGAAGGCGGTGCCTTTTACAAAAGCCGACCCGAAGAGGCGCACCCGGACATTCAACTGCACTTTGTGGTGGCCAAACTGGTGGACCATGGCCGCCAACTGACGCTGGGGCATGGCTACTCTTTGCATGTGTGTTTGTTGCAACCAGACAGCCGTGGTCGTGTGCAGTTGACCGACCGCCACCCGAACAGCGCCCCTTTGATTGACCCGCAGTTTTTGAGCGATCCGCGTGACCTGCAGCGCCTGCGCGATGGCGTGCGTCAAGCCCAAAACATCTTGGCGCAACCTGCTTTGGCCGCGTATGGCAAAGAGTGGACCGCATCTGCCGATGCGCGCAGCGACGAACAACTCGAACACTGGATTCGCCAAAACGCCGACACGGTGTACCACCCGGTAGGCACCTGCCGCATGGGCCAAGACGGCATGGCGGTGGTGGACGCGCAACTGCGCGTGCACGGTGTGCCCGGCCTGCGCGTGGTCGATGCATCGGTCATGCCGCGCATCGTGAGCGGCAACACCAATGCGCCGACGATCATGATCGCGGAGAAGGCGGCGGAATGGATTCGCGCAGGGCATTGATGGTTTTCAACGGGCGGCTTGTGGGTGCGAAGCTTGGTTTTATGTTGTTCGTTGCAATGGCGAGCCTCTGAAAAGCGTTGAGCCCATCAAAATTTTTTAGCTAATTTTTTTTGTATTTTTCCGGTACAGTGGAGCGCTTTACGCCTTCTTCTCTGGATGGTGCGGGAGGGAGGTTGCGAGGGGCTTGGTTGTCGGGTGGGGTATGCAAGACAAAGCGCAAGCCACTTTCAACGATTTCAACAACACGATGTATCGACCCAGCCCGGAAGTATCAGCAGGGTTATGTCGTTTACATCACCCTAGACATCTTCCAATCGGTAAAGGATAAGTCATGCACTTGTACGTAGATTCACACCACGCTTCACCTTACGCGATGTCTGTATTCGTGGCCTTGCATGAAAAGCAATTGCCATTCAAGACCACCG
>NZ_JBILQU010000010.1:0-46131 GCF_044373035.1 Limnohabitans sp.
GGCGCAAGGCGTGCAGGGCGCGGATGGCCTCGGTGGTTTGGCGCTTGGCACGCGTCTCCAGCCATTTGCCCAGCATCACCAAGGTGATGACCACGGCAGAACCCTCAAAGTACAGGTGCGGCGCGTGCCCCACGTGCGCCGTGAGCCACAACCAGACCGACAAAGCCCAACCGGCGGTGGTGCCCAGGGCGACCAGCAAATCCATGTTGCCCGTGAACGCTTTCAGCGCGTGCCAACCGGCTTTGTAAAAACGTGCGCCCAACACAAACTGCACGGGCGTGGCCAGCGCAAATTGCAGCCAAGCAGGCAGCATCCAATGCTGGCCCCACAGCTCGGCCAGCATCGGCAGGACCAATGGCGTGGTCAGCAGCAGGCCCACACCGACCGGCATGAAGCCTGCCCAAGGTGATTCACGGCCTGCATCGGCCTGTGCTTCGGGCGTGCGTGGCTCGTACCCGGCTTCGCGCACCGCGCGGCGCAGGCGTGCGTCGCTCACGTCATTTGATGCCACTTCGACGCGGGCCGATTCGGTGGCCAGGTTGACCGTGGCACTGAGCACGCCTGGTGTTTTTTTCAGGGCTTTTTCGACCCGCGCCACACACGATGCGCAAGTCATGCCGCCGATGCCGATGTCGTAGGTGATGGGGGAGTCGATTTTGATCTGTGTCATGGCATGAAGTCCTTGATGGTCTATGCTCAGACCTGACCCAAAATGGTCGTGTTCAGTTCATTAAAGAGGATGCATCATGAACCAAATTTTCACCGTTGAAGGCATGACGTGTGGCCACTGCGAAAAAGCAGTCACCAAAGCTTTATTGTCTTTGGATGCACAGGCCAAGGTTGTGATCGACCGCACACACAACACTGTGCAAGTGGCTTCTGAAAAACCCCGAGAAGCTTTGGCACAAGCCATTGCCGATGAAGGTTACCGCGTCAATGCTTGAATTTTTTGCAGAACAAAAATACCTGATCTTTACAAATCAGCACAATCCGCGCACATCCCGGATACATGGGCAGATCACACTGCAGGCATCCCATCAACCAAAGGATGTTTCCATGAAATCGATTCGCACCACCTTGATCGCCACGGCCTTGATGGCCGGTCTGACCGGTCTGGCTTTGGCCCAAAACACCACAGCCTCCACCGATTCCAACCGTGTTGGCCGCATGGAGAAAATGCGCGAGCACAAAGCTGAGCGTCACAACCAACATTTGACCGAACTCAAGTCCAAACTGGTCTTGCAAGCCGCTCAAGAACCTGCGTGGAACAGCTTCACGCAGTCGATGCAGCACCCTGCCCGCATGGCTCGGCCTGAACGTGCCAGCATTGAAAAAATGACCACACCTGAGCGCTTGGACCAGATGCAGGCCATGAAAGCCCAACGCGACGCGCACATGCAACAACGCACTGAAGCAACCAAAGCTTTTTACGCCACGCTGGACACCGAACAAAAGCAGGTGTTTGACAAGGAAACCGCCCGCTTGATGAAGGGCTCTGGCATGCATGCCATGAAGCACCTAGGCGGTCACGGCCACCATTGAGTTTCCATGAGCACCACCCCGCCGGGTTTTCCTCGGTGTGACTGAATCCAAAAGGCTGCTTGGCAGCCTTTTGCCATTTGATGCAGGTCAAATTCAAAATTCGCCCGGGGGATAAGCTGGATGGCATGGCACAAGCTTCCCCTCCCCCCCACCGATCGCCCAACCCGCGACCCGAACAACCTCCGGCTGGACCTGGGCGTTTGAACTTGCCTGGCGTTTTGCCCATCGACGGCATGCAACCCCTGAATTGGCTCTATTTGGGTCTGAAAGACATGGGCCATTCACCTTGGATGAGCCTGGCGCATGGCCTGATCATGGCACTGGGTGGTGGCTTGATCACTTGGCTGGCCCACGACCAGTTCTGGTTACTGGCCGGTGCGGTGTCGGGCTTTCTGGTTGTCGCTCCAGTTTTGGCCACCAGCTTGTACGCCATGAGCCGCGCCATCGAAAGAAACGACCCCGTAAACCTGCGACTTTTGTTCAAAACCTGGACGCAATGGCAAACGCTGCAGAACAATGAACCTGTGAGTTACTGGTGCCTAGTGCGTTTTGGTTTGTTGCTGGGCTTGGCGGGCACGGGCTGGGTGATGACTTCGTCGGCCTTGATCTTTTTGTTGGCCCCAGTGCCTGTCCACACCCCCATGGATTTCATTCGCCATGTGGTCCTCAACCCCGACAGTGACTTGTTTGAATTGTGGCTGATGCTGGGCGGCTTGATGGCTGCGCCAGTTTTTGCCTCCAGCGTGGTGGCGATGCCTTTGCTGCTCGATCGCCAACTCAACACCTTGCAAGCTGTTCTGGCCAGTTGGAAGGTGGTCTTGACCCACCCCTTGCCCATGGTGCTGTGGGCGTTTTTGATCATGGGCCTGAGCATGCTGGGCATTTTGAGCTTGTTCATCGGCCTGATCGTGATTGTGCCCATGCTGGGCCACGCTTCTTGGCATGCCTACCGCGATCTGGTGGACACCCGCGATGTACCAGAGCGCATGCCCCGACAAGAGGCTGAGTGATGTGGATTTTCACAGAAGAGCAATTCGCCTGGTTTGGCCTGACCATCGGCGTGAGCTTTTTCATGCTCTATATGCTGTTCATTGTCTTGCAGTTGGCCCGGGAGTCCAAAGCAGGTAAATTCGGCACCTTTGTCATCTTTCTGGGCCTGGCTTTCGGCATGCTGGGGTTTGTAGCCAAAGGGGTCATTCAATGGGCGATTGACAAATGAGAAGCGACTCGGGAAAAAGCTGTGGATAAAAATAGAGCAACCCCTGACTTATCCACAGTTTGCTCCAGTTTGGAAAAGTTGTTCATTTTGGCGTGACAGCACAAAAGCAAGGTCACACACATGCTTGAAAAGCATGCAAGTCCTTGTCCGAGTTGAGAAAAAATGCCTTGTCCACAACGCAACCCCACCCTTACTACTACGACTATTTAAAGATATAAAACGATAAAGAGATAACAATCAAGAAGTGCGCTGCTAAAATTTGTGTCTTTTCCACCCTGACAGCAATATGGCGATCGCTTCAGAAGACCCTTCCAATCCCTGTTACGAGATCAAAAGCGCCGATTTGTCCTTGGTGGCTTTGCTGCTCAAAACCACCGACATCACAGAGGTTTCACGGGCTTTGAAGCAACAAATGGCTGAAAGTCCAGGGTTTTTTGACCAAGATCCCGTGGTGATTGACGTCAGTGGTTTGACCTTGGTGGATGATGAAACCATTGACCTCGCGCGCTTGATGGGCGTTTTACGCGAATACGCACTGATCCCTTTGGCCATCAAAGGGGCTTCACCTGCGCTTATGCAATTGGCCAAGGGTGTAGGCCTGGTCGATGCATCGGATGCCCGCATTCGGCGTTCTGTCCCCCTTGCTGAGCCACCAATACCCCAAGCCCTCCCTGTTGAACAGCTTGCGTCGCAACCTGCACTTGCTGGTGCCATGCGCATTGACAGGCCTCTGCGTTCAGGTCAACAGGTGTATGCCAAAGGGCGCGATCTGATTGTGATGGGCATGGTCAATGCTGGTGCTGAAGTGATCGCCGATGGCCACATCCATGTTTATGGCTCTTTGCGTGGCAAAGCCATTGCGGGTGCCAGAGGCGATGGGGATGCCAAAATTTTTGCCATGGTGATGGAGCCAGAACTCATTTCCATCGCCGGGGTCTACCGCACCAGCGAAAATCCATTGTCCAAAGATGTTTTGGGCAAACCCGCACAAGTTTCTTTGCAGTCAGGTCCGGATGGGGATAAATTGCTGATCACGCCTTTGAAAATTTAATTTTTTATTTTGTCCAAGAAAGTTTATCCATGGCAAAAATCGTTGTTGTGACCTCTGGCAAAGGCGGCGTGGGTAAAACCACGACCAGCGCCAGTTTCGCCACGGGCTTGGCCCTCAAAGGTTTCAAGACTGCTGTCATTGACTTTGATGTGGGCCTGCGCAATCTGGACCTGATCATGGGCTGCGAGCGCCGCGTGGTGTATGACCTGATCAACGTGATCCAGGGCGAAGCCAACTTGAACCAAGCCCTCATCAAAGACAAACAATGTGACAACTTGTTTGTGTTGGCGGCTTCTCAAACCCGCGACAAAGATGCCTTGTCTCAAGAAGGCGTTGAAAAGGTTTTGAATGACCTGAGTGGCATGGGTTTCGAGTACATCGTGTGTGACTCGCCTGCCGGCATCGAGACTGGTGCATTGATGGCCATGCACTTTGCCGACGAGGCCTTGGTGGTGACCAACCCGGAAGTGTCTTCGGTGCGTGACTCAGACCGCATCCTGGGCATGTTGGGCAGCAAAACCAAACGTGCGATTGACGGCGCAGACCCGATCAAAGAGCACCTCTTGATCACCCGCTACAACCCCAACCGGGTTGAAGAAGGGCAGATGCTGTCGCTGCAAGACATTCAGGACATCTTGCGCATCAAGTTGTTGGGCGTCATTCCTGAAAGCGAAAATGTGTTGCAAGCTTCCAACCAAGGCACACCTGCGATCCATATGGCCAACAGCGATGTGTCCGAGGCATACAAAGACGTGATCGATCGTTTCTTGGGCGAAGACAAGCCCATGCGTTTCACCGAAGCTGAAAAACCCGGTTTCTTCAAACGTTTGTTTGGAGGCAAGTGAACCATGTCGTTTCTTTCCTTTCTGTTGGGCGAAAAGAAGAAAACTGCCGGCATGGCCAAAGAGCGCCTGCAAATCATCCTGGCACACGAGCGCAGTGGCCGCAATGCCGCTGAGCCCGATTACCTGCCTGATTTGCAGCGTGAACTGGTGGCGGTGATCAGCAAGTACATCAAGATCAACCCCAACGACATCAAAGTCAATTTGGAGCGTCAGGACAACCTTGAGGTGCTGGAAGTCAAAATCGAATTGCCCGACTCACGCTGAGTCCTGTTGTTGCGGCTTTTTTGAGCCGTTACTTGCTTGTCTCTGATGCGGTGTTTCAAAATGCCATGGCCCCTTGATCAGGGCCATGGTTTTTTTATGGTTGGTCCAAAGATGCCCACAAGGAGCGTGCTGCGCGAATATTGCGTTCTTTGACATGCCCATAGCCTTTGATGTTCTCTGGCACCTGGGCCACTTTGACCGCATGGGCATGGGTTTGCTCTGACAGTTGCGTCAAGTTGCGTTCGATGTGTGCCATGTATTCGCGGATCAGGGTGCGTTCGGTCTGCCGCTCTTCGGTTTTGCCAAAGAAATCGAGTTTGGTGCCGCGCAAACCCTTGAGTTTGGCCAAAAGTTTGAAGCCCGTGAGCATGACGGGGCCGAACTTTCTTTTGACCAATTCACCTTGGCTGTTGCGCTTGGACCAAAGCGGCGGGGCCAAGTGGTAGTGCACTTTGAAGTCGCCCTCAAAACTGTTTTGAAGGCGTTCCATGAAACCCGTTTGTGTGTGCAAACGGGCCACTTCGTATTCGTCTTTGTAGGCCATCAGGCGGTACAGTTGACGCGCCACCGTTTCGCTCAAGAGTGTTTTACCCAAAGGCGCTTCGGTGGTTTGCACACGGCCCACGATGTTTTGGTAAAGCTGGGCATAAGCCGCGTCTTGGTAATCGGTCAGTCGTGCCATGCGGTCAGTGATCAGGTCGTCCAAAGATTCACGTTTTTTGAACTGGATCACTTGCACGGGCTGCAGGGTTTGCATCAGTGCGTCGATTTGATGCGCTGCGTGACGGCCCCACTCGAAAGCGGCCAAGTTGTTTTTGACCTGCACATCATTGAGCTCAATGGCCCGCACCAAAGACTCGCGATGCAAGGGCACCCAGCCCATTTGCCAGGCGTAGCCCAGCAGCATCGGGTTCACATAAATGGTGTCGCCCATGAGTTGTTTGGCCAGGGCATCGGCATCAAAAGCGCCAACGCCCGACACACCAACTTGCGCCGTAATTTCGGCCACACATTGGTCAGCCGGGTTTTGCCAATTGCCATTTTTCACAAAAGCAGCGGTGGGTGTGCTGTTGCTGTTCAGGGCCACATGGGTGCGACCTGCACGCATGCGCACCGTGGTTTCTTTGGAAGCACTGACGATGGGGTCGCAACCAATGATCAGGTCGGCAGCAGCCATGCTGACGCGTGTGGTTCGGATTTCATCTTGGGTGTTGGCCACCAAGATGTGGCTCCAAGTGGCGCCGCCTTTTTGGGCCAGACCTGCCGAGTCTTGGGTGACGATGCCTTTGCCCTCTATGTGCGCGGCCATGCCGAGCAGCTGGCCAATGGTGATGACACCTGTGCCCCCCACGCCCGCCACCACCATGCCCCACGGCTGGTTGATGAGGGGCAGTTTGGGCTCGGGCAATGCACCCAACGAGGCAGGGTCTGGGGCTGCACGGGTCGCGGTGGCTTTCTTTTTGAAGGTGCCGCCTTCCACCGTGACAAAGCTCGGGCAAAAGCCCTTAAGGCAACTGGTGTCCTTGTTGCAGGTGCTTTGGTTGATGGTGCGTTTGCGCCCCAAAGGCGTTTCAAGTGGTTCGACCGACAGGCAGTTGGATTGCACGCCACAGTCGCCGCACCCCTCACACACCTCTTCGTTGATCATCACCCGAACAGCAGGGTCGACCAGGGTGCCGCGCTTGCGGCGGCGGCGTTTTTCAGTGGCGCAGGTTTGGTCATAAATGATGATGGTGGTGCCTTTGATCTCGCGCATTTCGCGCTGAATGCGGTCAAGTTCGTCGCGGTGGAACACGCGCACACCTTCGACCAAAGCCACGCCATCGTATTTATCGGGTTCGTCAGTGACCACCACAATGCGTTGCGCACCTTCGGCTTTCATGCTCATGGCGATTTGCACCACGCTGTGGCCTTCGGCTCGTTCACCGACGGGCTGCCCCCCGGTCATGGCGACGGCGTCGTTGTACAAAATTTTGTAAGTGATGTTCACACCCGAAGCCACGCTCTGGCGCACCGCCAAAATGCCACTGTGAAAGTAAGTGCCGTCGCCGATGTTGGCAAAGATGTGTTGGTCGGTGCAGAAGGGTTGTTGGCCGCTCCATGGCACGCCTTCGCCACCCATCTGGGTGAAGCCCGTGGTACTGCGGTCCATCCAGATGGTCATGAAGTGGCAGCCGATGCCCGCCATGGCGCGTGAGCCTTCGGGCACCTTGGTGGACGTGTTGTGTGGGCAGCCCGAACAAAACCAGGGCTGGCGTTCTGCTACCGCCCCAGGGGACCGGGTCTTCATCAGCGCGTCTTTGCCCTCCAGGATGGCCAAGTGTGCGTCGATGCGTGCGGTGGCGTCGGCGTCGATGCCTAGCTTTTTCAGGCGCTTGGCGATGGCGCGGGCGATGATGGCAGGCGTCAGGTCTGCGTTGGCACGCAGCAAGGTGCGCTCGGTCGGGTTGGGAATGGACCATTCGCCGCCCGAGGTGTCGCCATCGGTCTCGTCGAATTTGCCCACGATGGTGGGGCGCACATCGTCGCGCCAGTTGTACAGCTCTTCCTTGAGTTGGTATTCGATGACTTGGCGTTTTTCTTCCACCACCAAAATCTCGCGCAGACCGGTGGCAAATTCGCGGGTGGTGTTCGATTCGAGGGGCCAGACCACGCCCACTTTGTGCACCCGGATGCCCAAGCGCTGACAGGTGGCGTCATCCAGTCCCAGATCGAGCAGGGCCTGGCGTGTGTCGTTGAAAGCTTTGCCGCTGGCAATCAGGCCGAACCGATCGTTGGGGCCTTGAATGACGTTGTGGTTGAGTTTGTTGGCGCGGATGTAGGCCAGGGCTGCGTACCATTTGTAATCAAACAATCGCGCTTCTTGCTCCAGTGCGGTGTCGGGCCAGCGGATGTGCACGCCGCCAGGCGGCATCACGAATTCGGGCAGCACGATCTGCACACGCTCGGGGTCGATGTGGGCGGTGGCACTGGACTCGACGATTTCCTGAATTGTTTTCATGCCCGACCAAATGCCGGCAAAGCGGCTCAGTGCAATGGCGTGCAAACCTTGGTCGAGGATGTCTTGCACGCTGGCCGGGAAAAACACGGGCAGGCCGCAGGCCTTGAAGATGTGGTCGCTCTGGTGTGCGGCGGTGGAGCTTTTCGCCACATGGTCATCGCCCGCCACGGCCAGCACGCCGCCCCAAGGCGTGGTGCCGGCCATGTTGGCGTGTTTGAACACGTCTGAGCAGCGGTCCACGCCGGGGCCTTTGCCGTACCAGATGCCGAATACGCCGTCGAACTTGTGGGTGCCCGGGGGCGCAAAACCCAGTTGTTGTGTGCCCCACAAGGCGGTGGCAGCCAGCTCTTCGTTCACGCCAGGCTGGAACACGATGTGCTGGGCCTTCAGGTGGTCTTTGGCTTTCCACAGTGACTGGTCGTAGCTGCCCAAGGGCGAGCCCCGGTAACCACTGATGAAGCCCGCCGTGTTTTTGCCTTGCAGCGCGTCGCGTTGGCGCTGCAGCATGGGCAGCTTGACCAGGGCCTGCACGCCACTCATGAAAGCGCGGCCGACATCAAGGCTGTATTTGTCGTCCAGCGTCACCGTCTCAAGGGCCTGGCGAATCGAATCGGGCAAGGGGGCGTTCATGTTCTGTCCTGCGTCTGAAATGGTTGGCACAGTTTAGAGCGTGTCAGCGGACAAGTGCTTGCTTTCGGCGACAGGATTTGCCCTATGATTTGAAAGAATCTTGCTTGAAGAGGGTTATTTTGGAAACACTGGATAAATTTGATTGGGCCATATTGAATGAACTTCAAACTAATGGCCGCCTGACCAATGCTGATTTGGCGCAGCGCGTGGGTTTGTCGGCCGCGCCGTGTTGGCGGCGGGTGAGGGCGCTGGAGGAGTCGGGCGTCATCAAGGGCTACCGTGCCGAGATTGACCGCCAGAAAGTGGGGCTGGATGTGTTGGCCTTTGTGCGCTTGGATGCCGAGCGCAACCGGGGTGATGTGACGCGGCAATTGGAAGAGGCGATTCGCAAGATTCCCGAAGTCATTTCGTGCCACTACATCAGTGGCACCGGCACCTTTGAGCTGCAGGTGGTCAGCAAGGACCTGAACACCTTCAGCCAGTTTGCGCGGGATGTGCTGCTCAATCTCCCCAATGTGAAAGACCTGCACACCAGCTTTTCGCTGGGCGAGGTCAAGGCCGCCGGGGCCTTGCCTTTGCAGGGGTACAAAGGATGATCAAGGGTACAAACCCCGCAACTCACGCGCTTGCAAGATGCGCGTACAGGCCACGATGAAGGTGGCCGTTCGCAGGCTGACCCGGTGCTCGTCCGCGACCTGCCAGATAGCCGCAAATGCCTCGCGCATGATGCGCACCAGGCGGGCGTTGATCTCGTCTTCGCTCCAAAAGAAGCTTGAGAAATCCTGCACCCATTCGAAGTAACTCACCGTCACACCGCCAGCGTTCGCGATCACATCAGGCACGACCAGAATGCCCCGCTCGTGCAGGATGTCGTCTGCTTCGGGCGTGGTGGGACCGTTGGCCCCTTCAATGACCATGCGGGCCTTGATCTGCCCGGCGTTGGAGGCGGTGATTTGTTGCTCCAGCGCAGCCGGGATCAGGATGTCGCAATCCACGCCCCAGAACTGCGCGTCGGGCAGGGTTTCAGCCATCGCAAAGCCCTTGACGCTGCCGTGTTCGCTGACATGTTTGAGCAGGGCCGGCACATCCAGGCCCGAGGCCTTGTAGAGCGTTCCGCCATGGTCCTGCACCGCCACCACGGTGGCACCGGTCTGGGCAAACAGCTTGGCGGCGATACCGCCCACATTGCCAAAGCCTTGCACGGCAATTTTGGCTTTCGTGATGTCCAGGCCAATGTGCTGAGCGGCTTCTTGGCCCACGGTGTAAACGCCACGCCCGGTGGCTTCACGTCGGCCCAATGAGCCGCCCAGAGCAATCGGCTTGCCGGTGACCACGCCCGAGGCGGTGGCGCCTTCGTTCATCGAATAGGTGTCCATCATCCAGGCCATGATTTGCTCGTTGGTGTTCACGTCCGGGGCGGGGATGTCTTTGGTGGGGCCGATGATGATGCCGATCTCGCTGGTGTAGCGGCGGGTCAGGCGTTCCAGCTCGCCCCGAGACAGGGTTTTGGGGTTGACCCGTATGCCGCCCTTGGCCCCACCAAAAGGCAGGTTGACGGCCGCGTTTTTCACCGACATCCAGGCCGACAGCGCCATGACTTCAGACAGCGTCACATCCTGGTGAAAGCGCACGCCGCCTTTGCCGGGTCCACGGCTGGTGTTGTGTTGCACGCGGTAGCCTTCAAAGTGGGCCATGGTGCCGTTGTCCAGTTCAATCGGCACGTCCACGATCAGGGCGCGCTTGGGGCGCTTGAGGGTTTCGACCCAGCGCGACAAGCTGCCCAGATAGGGCGTGACCCGGTCGACTTGCTGCAGATAGATGCCCCAGGGGCCGGGGTGTTCGGGGTTCAGGTAAGAGGGCAGAGCGTGCTGGCTTGTGGCCTTGGCGCTTGCGGCGGAGTTGGACATGTGTGCTTGCCTTTCTTGTCGCTGACGACTTGTCAGTGCGCTGGATCTTAGGTTCAAGCAGGACCGCCGTCCAAGGCTGCTTTACTCTTACCTTATGCGCATAACGCATAAGGCTGCCGGTCTGGCCGTGGTGGTTTTTGCGGGTGTCTGCGCTGGATGCCACGGACAACGCCCTGCCTGTAAAATCATCAAATTCAGCCGACCCCGTGGCAGGGCGGCTCCGTGGCGCAGGCGGCGCCCATTTTTGGCCTTCAAAGGGCAGACTTTCATGCTTTACCCTCAAGAATTCGACGTGATCGTGGTCGGTGGCGGCCATGCCGGAACCGAAGCGGCGCTGGCCTCAGCCCGCATGGGCTGCAAAACGCTTTTGCTTACCCACAACATCGAGACGCTGGGGCAGATGAGCTGCAACCCCAGCATTGGCGGCATTGGCAAGGGCCATTTGGTCAAAGAGGTCGATGCCTTGGGTGGTGCCATGGCGCTGGCCACCGACGAAGGCGGCATCCAGTTCCGCATCCTCAACAGCTCCAAAGGCCCGGCCGTGCGCGCCACACGCGCCCAGGCCGACCGTTTTTTGTACAAAGCCGCCATCCGACGAATGCTGGAAAACCAGCCCAACCTGTGGCTGTTCCAGCAAGCGGTGGATGACCTGATGGTGGAGGGCGACCGGGTGGTGGGCGCTGTCACGCAGGTGGGTATTCGTTTCCGTTCGCGCACGGTGGTGTTGACTGCTGGCACGTTTTTGGACGGCAAGATCCATGTGGGCTTGCAAAACTACGCGGCGGGTCGTGCGGGCGATCCCCCGGCTGTCAGCCTGTCGGCGCGCCTGAAGGAGCTGAGGCTGCCGCAAGGGCGTCTGAAGACCGGCACGCCGCCGCGCCTGGATGGCCGCACCATCGATTTTTCAAAGTGCTCCGAGCAACCCGGCGATGGTGTGCCTGGTGGCATGAACCCCGAGGGCGGGGTGCCGGTGTTCAGCTTCATGGGCAAGGCCGACCTGCACCCCCAGCAGGTGCCGTGCTGGATCACCCACACCAACGAACGCACTCACGACATCATCCGCTCGGGCTTTGACCGCAGCCCCATGTTCACCGGCAAGATCGAGGGCGTGGGCCCGCGCTATTGCCCGAGCGTAGAAGACAAGATCAACCGTTTTGCCGACAAGGACAGCCACCAGATTTTTCTGGAGCCTGAAGGCTTGACCACCCACGAGTACTACCCCAACGGCATCTCGACCAGCTTGCCGTTTGACATCCAGTACGACCTGGTGCGCTCGATGAAGGGGCTGGAAAACTGCCACATCCTGCGGCCCGGCTACGCCATCGAATACGACTTTTTTGACCCCCGCGCACTGAAGAACAGCTTTGAGACGCGGCAGATCAGCGGCTTGTTCTTTGCGGGGCAGATCAACGGCACAACCGGTTATGAAGAAGCGGCTGCCCAGGGCTTGTTTGCCGGCATCAACGCCGCGCTGCAATGCCGGGGCGAAGCCGCCTGGTTACCTGCCCGCGACCAAGCTTATTTGGGTGTGTTGGTCGATGACCTGGTCACGCAAGGCGTGACCGAGCCTTACCGCATGTTCACCAGCCGGGCCGAGTTCCGCTTGCAGCTGCGCGAAGACAATGCCGACGCGCGCTTGACCGAAGTGGGACGACAAATGGGCTTGGTGGACGACGCCCGTTGGGACGCGTTCAGCCGCAAGCGCGACGCTGTTTCACGTGAAACAGAGCGTCTGAAGTCGGTTTGGGTGAACCCGCGCAACTTGCCAGCAGCGGAGTCTGAGCGGGTGTTGGGCAAAGCCATTGAGCATGAGCACAACCTGTTTGATTTGTTGCGAAGGCCCAATGTGACCTATCCAGCCCTCATGACGTTGGATGGTGGCCGCATGGCCAGCGCCGATGTTTCACGTGAAACACTGGGCGACCTGAGCGCCCCGGTGATCGAGCAGGTGGAAATTGCGGCCAAGTATTCCGGCTACATCGACCGCCAAAAGGGCGAGGTGGAGCGGGCTGCTTTTTACGAACACCTGCGTTTGCCCGAAAGCCTGGATTACCTGCAGGTCTCGGCCTTGTCGATCGAGGCACGCCAGAAGCTGGCCAAGCACCGCCCGGAAACCCTGGGTCAAGCTTCGCGCATTTCGGGCATCACGCCCGCCAGCGTTTCCCTGCTGTTGATCCACCTGAAGAAGGGCGGCTTCAAGGGTTTCATGCAAACCGCCGATGATCGGGCCGAGATGGGCGTGCGGGCATGAGTGTGAATTTGGAGGCGGGCCTGCGTTCCGGCGTGCAGGCTTTGGGTTTGGCTTTGTCGGATGCGCAGATTCAGCACTTGCTGGCCTATGCGGCGCTGATCCAGAAATGGAACAAGGTCTACAACCTGACCGCTTTGCGCGACCCGGCGGACATGCTGACGCACCACCTGTTGGACAGCCTCACGGCCATTGCGCCTTTGTCCCGGCACATCCAAGGTCAGCCGATCCATGTTTTGGATGTGGGTTCAGGCGGTGGTTTGCCCGGCGTGGTGCTGGGCATTTGCATGCCCGAGCTGAATGTGACCTGCGTGGACACCGTGGCCAAGAAAGCCGCCTTTGTGCAGCAAGTGGCCGTGAGCCTGAAGCTGCCCAACTTGCGCGGCTTGCATGCACGGGTCGAATCCCTGACCGATCCTTATCAGGTCATTTGCTCCCGCGCATTCGCATCCCTGCCTGATTTTGTGACCTGGTCCCGTTCGGCCCTGGCCGAGGACGGCGTGTGGATGGCCATGAAGGGCAAACACCCGCAGGGCGAAATCGACGCCTTGCCTGACGATGTGAAAGTGTTTCACGTGGAACCTTTGACGGTGCCAGGCTTGGATGTGGAGCGTTGCATGGTGTGGATGCGGCCCAAGATGGTGTGAAAGAGGGTACGTTTCACGTGAAACACCCCGTTCTGCGTGGATCGTTCTGAGCGCATCACTTACACTCGCCACACTCCCCTGAAAGTGCATCTATGTTTGGTATCTCCGATTACGGCGCATTTGTTGCGGCCATTGTGGTGTTTCTGGCCATTCCCGGTCCTGGCAATCTGGCCCTCATCACCTCCACCAGCAAGGGCGGCGTGGCCGGGGGCCTCATGGCCACGTTGGGGGTCATCGCAGGGGATCAGGTTCTGATGTGGCTGGCGGTGGCGGGTGTGGCAGCGGTGTTGACCACATACCCGGCGGCATTTGTGGCCATCCAATGGCTGGGCGCCGTGTACCTGGCTTGGTTGGGTTGGAAGATGCTGTTGGCCAAACCCGGCGATGCGCCTGTGTTGAACATCCGGCCCCGGCAGTATTTTCAGCAGGCCTTGGCCATCACCTTGCTCAACCCCAAGGCGATTGTTTTTTACATGGCGTTCTTCCCCTTGTTCGTGGACCCACAAACCCATCGGGGATGGATCAGCTTTGGCGTCATGGCCGCGACCATTGCCGCGTTGACTTTTTTGTATGGCCTGGGCATGACCTTGCTCACCCACCACTTGGCTGAGCGCATGCGCGCCAGCCCCATGGCGGGTCGTGTGCTGGAAAAGGTGGCGGGCATTTTTCTGGTCGGCTTTGGCATCAAGCTGGCCATGTCCAAATAACTCCGAAAGCGCAGCATGGCCAAGATTTTCTGCATTGCCAACCAAAAGGGTGGCGTTGGAAAAACCACCACCACCGTGAACCTGGCCGCTGGCCTGGCCAAAGTCGGGCAGCGGGTGCTGTTGGTGGACCTGGACCCGCAGGGCAATGCGACCATGGGTTCGGGCATCGACAAACGGCAGCTGGCGCTGAGTGTTTACGACGTGTTGCTGGAGTCTGCCAGCATCCAGGAGGCGGTGGTCAAGGCCGACAAATGCGGTTACGACGTGCTCAGCGCCAACCGTGAATTGGCGGGGGCGGAAGTGGAGCTGGTGCAGCTGGAGCACCGCGACCAGCGCCTGAGAAATGCCTTGGCCGCAGCAGATGCCGATTACGATTTCGTGTTGATCGACTGCCCACCGTCGCTGTCCATGCTCACGCTCAACGGCCTGTGCTCGGCCCATGGCGTGATCGTGCCGATGCAGTGCGAATACTTCGCGCTGGAGGGCCTGACCGACCTGGTCAACACCATCAAGCAGGTGCATGCCAACCTGAACAAGGACCTGAAAATCATCGGCTTGCTGCGCGTCATGTTTGACCCGCGCATCACCCTGCAAGTGCAGGTCAGCGATCAGCTCAAGGCGCACTTTGGCAACAAGGTGTTTGACACGGTGATTCCGCGCAATGTCCGCTTGGCCGAAGCCCCCAGCTATGGTTTGCCCGGTGTGGTGTTTGACCCGTCGGCCAAGGGCAGCCAAGCCTATGTGGAGTTTGCCCGCGAAATGGTCAAGCGTGCGCCCACGCTGTGAGCCGAGAGACCCTTCGCGCCATGACCGATTTGACCGATGACACACGCCCTGGCACGAAAGGGGCCTCGGTCAGTGTTTTGATCTTGCCCGGCTGGCAAGGCAGCGGACACGATCATTGGCAAATGCACTGGGCTCGTTTGTACGGCTACACCGTGGTCGAGCAGAACGACTGGCTGCACCCCCTGCGTGGTGACTGGCTGGCCCGGCTGGACGAGGTGGTCATCGATGCACCAGGTCCGGTGGTGCTGGTGGCGCACAGTTTGGGGTGCATTCTGGTGGCGGCTTGGGCTTCATTTTCACGCCACACCGCCGGCGTGCGAGGCGCCTTGCTGGTGGCGCCCGGTGACGTGGAAGCGCCAGAGATGCGGGACCGTTTTTCCGGTTGGACGCCCATTGTGCGCCAGCCCTTGCCTTTTCAAAGCCTTCTGGTGGGCAGCCAGAATGACCCCTATTGCCCCGCAGACCGAGCCCAGGCGCTGGCCCAAGATTGGGGCGCCCAATGGCTCGACTTGGGACTGGCGGGGCACATCAACGCCGATTCATCTTTAGCCGCCTGGCCGCAAGGCCATGCGCTCTTGCAAACCCTCATGAAGGAATGACCATGGTCACCAAAAAACCGAAAGGCCTTGGCCGCGGACTCGAAGCCCTGCTGGGCCCCAAAGTGGAAGAAGCGCCGATTGTGGCCAACAGCGGACAGCCCACCCAGCTCAAGCTCGAGCAGATGGTGGCCGGCATGTACCAGCCGCGCACCCGCATGGACGAAGGTGCTCTGTACGAACTGGCCGAGTCGATCAAGGCGCAGGGCATCATGCAGCCGATTCTGGTGCGTCAACTCACCGATGGCCCCAACGCCGGCAAATACGAAATCATTGCAGGCGAGCGCCGCTTTCGCGCCTCACGCCTGGCGGGCCTGGAATCCGTCCCTGTTTTGGTGCGCGATGTGCCCAACGAGGCCGCTGCCGCCATGGCCCTCATCGAGAACATCCAGCGCGAAGACCTCAATCCGCTGGAAGAGGCGCAGGGTTTGCAGCGCTTGATCAAAGAGTTCGGGCTCACCCACGAAGCGGCGGCACAGGCGGTTGGCCGTTCGCGCAGCGCGGGCAGCAACCTGCTTCGCTTGCTCAATTTGACAGAGCCCGTGCAGGCCATGCTGATGGCGGGAGATCTCGACATGGGCCATGCCCGGGCCCTGTTGTCCCTGGACAGGGCGGCGCAAATTACCGCAGCCAACCAGATCAGCGCGCGCAAGATGTCCGTCAGGGAGGCGGAAAGCCTGGTCAAAAAGCTGGGCGCAGAGTTCAATTTGTTGACGCAAAAACCAAAAAAGGAAAAATCACGGGACATTCGCCGCATTGAAGAGGAGCTCTCCGACCTCTTGACCGCAGAGGTGGAGGTTCGGGTGAAAAAACGTGTCAAGCGCTTGGGACGGATGGAGGAGTTGGGTGAGTTGAGCATTCAGTTTGGCTCGCTGGACGAGCTCAATGGCTTGATCGACAAGCTGCGGGGATAAGACCTGTGTCAAGGCGGCTGTTTGGATGGCTCAATACCTGGTGGCGGACCTTGTTCTGGCCAGAGGGTTTTTTGCGTCTGGAGTCGCTTACCATCTATTTGATGTTGGTGTGCTTGACCACCTTTTGCGGGTTTTTGTTCACGCCCATACCGGCGGTGGCGCAGGCCAATTTGGTGGTTTCCGCTTTGGCGTTAGGCCTGTTTGCCGTGGTCCGTATCCGGGCGCTTTTTGGCTTTCTGGTGCATGCCGTCACTGCGCTTTGTGTGCTGCTCACGTTGTACACGGCCACACAGACGGGCGGCATCAATTCCACGGCCGTGATTTGGCTCAATGTTCTGTCTGTCCCCGTGTTGTTGTTCCTGGGTCGCCCGGCCTCGATGGTGTGGATGGGGGTCATGCTGCTGTCCATTGCAGGCTTGGCCTGGTTGACCAGGGTCGGCTGGATCAGCAGCCACATCCAGGTGTCCTCATCGGTGGTGACCTGGGCTTTTTTGAACCATATGCTGGCGTTGTTGAACCTGATCCTGGGGGTTCGCATTTATGAACACTTGCACAATGTGCAATTGCGAAAAATCAATCAGCGCAATGAGGAGCTGGAGGCCGTGCATCAGACCTTGATTCGGGCGCAGGCGCACAAGGACGAATTTGTGGCCGCTGTTGGCCATGAGTTGCGCACCCCGATGAATGTGATTTTGGGTTTCAACGGCGTATTGCAGCGAGAGTTGTCTGATTGTCCGGAGCAACTTTTGGTGGTGGGCCACATCCGTCGCTCGACCGAGCATTTGTTGAAGGTGGTCAACGACATCCTGGATTTTTCGCAACTGCAGGCAGGCAAACTGCGTTTGAATTCTGCGGACTTTGTTCTACAGACTTTGCTCGATGAACTGCAACAACGGCACATTGAAAAAACGAAGGCCAAGGGCCTGATGCTGCATTTTCAGTCGGATGCCAGCTTGCCTGCACGCTTGTGCGGCGATCGCAACCGATTGCGCCAAATCCTGAACAACTTGATCGACAACGCCATCAAATTCACGACCCAAGGCATGGTTCGGGTCTCGGTAACAGCCCACGGACACTGTTTGCGCTTTGAGGTTCAAGACACTGGCCGGGGCATCCCCCCTGAGCGGCAAGAGCACATATTCAGGCGGTTTGAGCATGTCGATGTCCAAACCAACCGCGCCTACGGCGGCACGGGTTTGGGCTTGACGCTGTGCGAAAAACTGGTGACGTTGCACGGTGGCCGCATCGGCGTTGACAGCCAAGAGGGTGGGGGTTCATTTTTCTGGTTTGAAATTCCATTGCAAGAGGCTCAGGAGACGGACTTGTCCATGCCCGTGCCCAACGACGACTTGTCAGACGAACACCTGCGTATTTTGGTGGTGGACGACAACAAGGTGAATTTGATGGTGGCGCAATTGCAATTGCAAAAATGTTGGCCCCATGCATCGGTCACCATCGCTGACAGCGCTGCCAAAGCGCTGAACCTGATGGACCAGCAGGTGTTCGATGTCGCCTTGATTGACATGATCATGCCCGACATGGATGGCCTGCAGGTCACACAGCAAATTCGTCGGCACTTTCCGGCCATTGCAGCCCAAATGCCCATATTGGCCCTCACGGCCAACACCAACCCGGTCGACCGGGAGCGCTGCTTGGCAGCAGGCATGCAAGAGGTGTTGCAAAAGCCCATCGAGATGGGGGTGTTGATGGCCACGGTGGGCCAATATGTGCGTCGCGCACGGGAGGGCAAGCTGTGAACTGGCTGGCCAGCCTGCGCCAGGGCGCGCCCCGCCTGGTGAGCCATTTGCCTGTGCGCTACCAAGACGGCAAGATGCCGTATTTCTTCTTCTTCATGTGCATAACGATCGTGGTGTTGTTGATTTTCGTCGCGATCAGTCCCTACCCGTTTGCCTCCGTGATCTTCGGCTCTTTGGCGGCTTGTTTGCTGCTGCTGCTGTGGTTGGTCAACAAGGGCTTTTCTTTGAACGGGGCCGTTCATGTGGGTACTGGCCTTGGCGCGCTGGTTCTGTTTTATGGGGCTTGGGTCTCCGGGGGGGTTTATTCACCCCGATTGGGGTGGATGTTGATTTTGCCTTTGACCCCTTTTTATGTGATCAACCGCAGGGCGGGGGTTTTCTGGATGTCGGTGGTGCTGGTGTTGCAGGTCGTCATGGCGGTTTCCAACCATTTGGGCTGGATTCAGGCGTTCGAGACGGGCATCAAGCATGTGCCGTCGTCGTATTTGACCTACACCTTTGTGACCTGTGTGTTGATGGTGGTGCCCTTGATTTATGACCACATGTACCGCGAGGCCCTTGAAAAAAGCCGCAATCACCAACTGGAGCTCGAGGCCAAACGAGAGGAGCTGGAGCACACCTCGGCCATGCGGGAGCATTTCATTGCCACCGTAAGCCACGAGCTGCGCACCCCCATGAATGCCATCCTGGGCTTCAACGCCTTGTTGTTGTCCCGCGTGCAAGACAAGCCCGAGGCCCTCAAGGTGCTCAACCACACACGCCAGTCGGCCGACCACCTGATGACGGTGATCAATGACATCCTGGACTACTCGCAACTGCAGTCTGGGCAATTGGCCATTCAGCCCGAAACCTTTGACCTGCGCCTTACCGCAGAACATGCTTTCGAGTTGTTCAAGCCCCGCGTGGAAAGCATGGACCTGGCGTACCGCCTGGTGTTGGACCCGGCCTTGCCCGCTTGGGTGCACACCGACCGCCACCGTCTGATGCAGGTGCTGGTGAACTTGCTCGGCAATGCGCTCAAGTTCACGCACCAGGGCTCGGTGGTTTTGCAGGTGTGTTGGACCGATCCCGGGGTGGAGTTCTCCGTGCAGGACACCGGCATTGGCATCGTCAAGGCGCGGCAAGACCAGATCTTCAAACGCTTCACCCAGGCTGAAAACGACACGCAAACCTTGTACGGCGGCAATGGCCTGGGACTGGCCATTTCACAGAAATTGGCCCAATTGCTCGGTGGTGAAATCGGCTTCGAAAGCGAGCCCGGTCAGGGCTCACGTTTTTGGTTGCAGCTGCCATTGACGCCGGCCACCCCGCCGGCCAAGTTGCCCGAGCAGCACCAGCAGCCGCTGCAAAGTGCCGACCGGGCTTGGACCTTTTTGGTGGCCGATGACCACCCGCTGAACCGGTTGTTGCTCAAACAGGTTTTGCAAAACGCCTGGCCTCAAAGCACCGTGCTGGAGACGGGGGATGGGCAAAAGACTTTGGCGCTTTTGCGCGACCAAGCGGTGGACTTGGTTTTCATGGACATGGTCATGCCGGTCATGGACGGGATCGACGCCACACGGCTCATCCGTCAAGACCCCGTTGTGCGCATCAACCAGGTGCCGATTTTGGGCCTGACGGCCAACATGAACCCTTTGGATCTGGCGCGCTTCACATCGGCGGGACTCAGTGGTGTGATGCTCAAGCCTTTTGAGCCTGAACAATTGTTTGAGCGCATCGAGCAATTGTTGCTGCCCTGAGCCAACGCCTGGGTGTGAATCCTTGTTTTCAAGGATGGGATAAACCCCGTAGGGATTTTGTCCTGCTCGATATCTAATCCACGATCAAAACCGCAAGCTTTCAAGGAATGAGCATGTACCTCAGCGCAAAGCAAACGGTGCTGCTCGGCCAGATCATGCAAACCTTGGCCGAACCGCATGAAGAATTGGAAATCCGAGAAATCATGGGTGACTTGGTCATGCAATTGCTGGGCGCGCAGTTTTACGCCAGTTACGTCTGGCAGCCAGGCTCTTTGAGCTTTGCACTGCCCACCCAGATCAACATGGACCCCATCAACCTTCGGGCCTATGAAAGCCATTACCAGTTTCACGACCCGATCACGCCCCTGATGCAGCGCTACCAAGTGGCCGTGCGTGCGACCGATGTTTTGTCCCTTGTAGAGCTGAAAAAAACGGAGTTTTTCAATGACTTCCTGAACAAGGACGGCCTGTATTGGGGGGTGAACCTGTATGCCTGGTACCAGGGGCAGAATTTGGGGGACATGCGCATCTGGCGTGACAAGCGCCGTGAGAACTTTTCACACGATGAGTTGCGTTTGTTGGACATGTTGCAACCGGCGTTTGTGACCGCACTGGCCAGGGCGCAACGGCCCACAAAGACGCTGGACCTGCCGCTCAACACCTTGTCTCAGCGCTTGACACCGCGTGAGCAGGACGCCGCACGCTTGGTGATGTTGGGCTTGCCGGACAAAGAGATCGCTCGGGCGTTGCAGATCTCGACCACCACGGTGCGCACGCATCTGGAAAATGCTTTTCGAAAAGTGGGTGTGAGCAACCGCGCGGCCCTGGTGCACAAGTTGAGAGCCTGAATGCGCGACCCTCCGCAATCCCGAGGATGGTGGCAAACAGAGGGGTTGCCTAGCATGAAGACAACGTCCATCCGGGCGTTTCAACATCCAAGGAGACCTTCATGACCCCCAATACATCCCGTCGACAATTTTTCAAAAGCACGGGCGCTGTGTCAGCCGCTGCCATGTTGGGCGGCGCTGGCTTGACCGCCTGTGGCGGCAGCAGCAGTGGCGTTGCGGCATTGAGCGCAGACGAACAACTGGCGCTCACCGCCACGCAGGCCTTGGCCGCCTACAAAGCAGGCAGCTTGACCGCCACCGCTTACATCACCAACTTGATCAACCGCGCCAAGGCTTTGTCTGAGCTCAACGCCATGATCAGCCTTGACGAAGCAGGTGCCCTGGCTGCGGCCAAGCAAGTCGATGCCGACCGCGCTGCAGGCAAAACCATGGGCGCCTTGGCCGGCTTGCCGATTGTGGTCAAAGACAACATCAATACCAAGGGCCTGAAAACCACGGGCGGCACTTCGTCGCTGCGCAATTTCCAGCCCAAAACCAACGCCCCTTCTGTACAAAAACTGCTGGATGCAGGCGCCATCATTTTGGGCAAATCCAACCTGCACGAGTGGGCCTTTGGCATCACTTCGACCAACTTCACCCTGGGCATTGACCCCATCACCAAAGAAGCCACCCGGCCTGCCAAAAATCCCTATGACACCAGCCGCATTCCCGGCGGTTCATCGGGCGGTACCGCCATTGCAGTGGCCGCACGCTTTGCGCCAGCAGGTTTGGGCACCGACACCGGTGGCTCAACACGCGTGCCCGCCTCGTTCTGCGGTATTGCGGGCTTTCGCCCCTCGGTGGGCGATGGCGCTGGCCAAGGTCGCCGCTACCCAGACACAGCATCAGACGCGCTGCCGATCAGCACCACGCGTGACACCGTGGGCCCCATGGGCCGCACCGTTGCAGACATTGCCTTGCTCGATGCGGTCATCACAGGCGGCGCAGTGCCAACCGCCAAAGTGCTCAAAGGCCTGAAGATCGGTATTCCAGCTGCCTTCTGGGCGGATCTGGACGACAGTGTGAAGACGGTGGCCGATGCCGCCAAGAAAAAACTGGCAGATGCGGGCGTGGTGTTTGTCGATGCCGACTTGAGCGGCATCATGGCGCTCAACGATTCAATGTCTTTCCCGATTGCGTTGCATGAACCCGTCGCTGCGATTCCTGCCTATTTGAGCGCCAACAGCGCGCCCGTGACCACCGTTGCACAAGTGCAGGCCGGATTGGCCAGCCCTGACGTGCAAGGTGCGTTTGGTGCGATCGCGGGTGATGTGTTTGCCGCCGCTTATGACGCGGCCATGGTCCCCACGACAGGAGGTCGCGCGCAACTGCAAAAACTCTACAAAGACTACTTTGCGGCCCAAGGCGTGGAGTGCGTGTTGTTCCCAACGACCCTCTTGGCCGCGCCCAAGATCGATGCAGTAACGGGCTCCAGTTCGGGAAAACTCCCCTACACCGTCGGCGGTGTGGCAAAACAAACCGCACGCGACACCTTTGGCACCTGCATCTTTCATACCGACCCCTGCACCAATGCTGGCATTCCTAGCCTGTCGATCCCTGCGGGTCTGACGGCTGGCGGCTTGCCCGTGGGCATGGAGATCGACGGCCCATTGGGCTCGGACAGCAACTTGCTGGCCATTGGCATGGGCATCGAGGCGGTGTGGGGCTCACTGAAAGCACCTGCGGTCTGAGCAAGACCGGCCTTGAGCCGGCGTGTAAGAAAAAATGGCCAAGCGGGAAACCCCACCTGGCCGTTTTTTGGCAGCACTTGTTCAGTCGGCCGTGAAACCAGAGGCTTTGACCACAGGGGCCCAGCGGGCAGTTTCTGTGCTGATCAGCGCTTGCAGGTCTTGTGGGCTGCCGCCGCCGATTTCCAGGCCCATTTTGATGAACCGGTCTTTGAGGGCCGGGTTTTTCAAGGCGCGGTTCACGGCGGCGTTCAACGTGGTGATCTGCGCGGAATCCGTGCCGCCCGGTGCAAACAGGGCAAACCAGCCCACGCCGACCAAATCCTTGAAGCCCGACTCTCGCAGGGTGGGCACATCCGGGAACAGCGCGTTGCGGCCCGGGCCTGATGTGGCCAGAATGCGGCTTTTGCCTGCGCGGTGCATCTCGCCTTGGTCCACCAAGGTGTCAATGCCCAGCGTGACTTGATCGCCGATGAGGGCCGTCATCAATTGCGCGCCGCCGTTGTAGGGCACATGGGTCAAATCGAGCCCGGTCTTCTGACCGATCATGACGCCAAAGAAATGCGGCAAACTGCCCGGGGCGGGTGAACCAAAAGAGCCCGTTTTGGGGTTCTTTTTGACCACGGGCACCAAGTCAGCAATACTGCGAATGGGGCTGTCGGCCTTGACCGACACCCCAAACTGAAAGTCGGCAATGTGCGCCACAGGCGCAAGGTCCTTTTGCACGTCGTAGTTGATTTTCTTGACCACCAGCGGTGCCAGCACCGGCACCACAATCGGTGCCAACATGACGGTGGAGCCGTTGGGCGCTGCATTTTTCAAGGCTTCAGCGGCGATGCGCCCACCCGCACCCGCGCGGTTTTCAACCACCACAGGGCGGCCCAATTCGTCCTTGAGGCGTTCGGCCAGCAGACGTGCGGCCAAATCGGCCGAGCCGCCTGCGCCAAAACCCACCAACACTTTGAGGGGCACCGGGTCGTTGGCTTGCGCCAGCCCAGACAACAGCAGCAACACACTGCCCAACCAGAGTTTCGTTTTCATCGCGCTTCCTTGAGTTGCAAAAGTTTAAAAATACACGAGATGACTTTAGGGTTTTCTGCCGCCAGCGAACACCCTCAAAATTGACGGTTGGTTCAATTGAAAACGTCCAGACAGCGGGTAATCTCTCTTGACCTTGCCTTTGCATTTGTTAACTTCAAGTGCTTGTGAGAAGTCCCCCATGTACCTGAACACACAACGATCCAAAATGCTGGCAGACCTGTGCGCGGTGATGGCCTCGGACGTCTCAAAAGCGCAACTGCTCCAGACCTTGGCGCAACCCTTGGCGCATTTCATGCAGGCCGATCATCTGGTGTCTCGCCAATGGAATGCCACCACCCGTCGCTACGCCATCTGCGCTTCTTACAACGTCAAGCCGTCCAGAATCCGGGCTTACGAAGAGCACTTCCAGTTTTGTGACCCCATCACGCCGCGCTTGCAGGCCATGCGCACACCCGTGCGGGTCAGCGATGTGTGTTCAGTGCAAGAGCTGGAGGGCTCCGAGTTTTACAACGACCACCTGCGTCAGGACGGTATTCACTGGGGCGTGAACCTGTACGCCTACCGTGGTGATGACTGCCTGGGCGATTTGGTCATTTACCGGGCGCGGGGACGAGACGACTTCAGCCGTCAAGACATGGCCTGCCTGAACATTCTTGCGCCCGTTTTCACCGCCGCATTGAGTCGACTGGAGACCGAGGAGGCCACCAAGACCGCATGGCTGGGCCATGACGAAGCCGAGCTGCGTCGCTTGTTGAGCGGGCCTTGTCAGCTCAGCCAGCGCGAGGCCGATGTGGTGCGGCTCTGCCTGAACGGTTGCTCAGACAAGGACATTGCACGCCAACTCCACATTGGCTTTACCACCGTGCGTTATCACCTGGGCCACGCGTTTGAAAAACTCGGCGTTCAGGGTCGCAACAAACTGGCGGCCCACATTGGGCTGCTTTTGCATCAAGCCTGAACCCTCGGTGGGCGCGGCAGCGCTGGCAAAACACGCTCAATGGCTGCAGCCACAGCCAAAAGGTGACGATCCGTGCCCAAAGCGCCGTCCAGCTCCAGCCCGACGGGCAAGCCCTCGGCCGTCAAACCCGCCGGGAGGCTGATGCCGGGCAGTCCGGCATTGCTGCCGGGGTCGGTGTTTCGGATCAAGGTTTTGAACGTGGGCACGGCTTGTCCATGCAAATCAACCAGCTCGTCATGACCTATGGGCGGGGCCGTCATGGGGCAGGTGGGAAAAGCCAGTGCATCCAGACGGTGGTCGGCAAAATGCCTGGCGTAGGCGATTTGCAGTTTCTGCCGACGGGCCTGTGCCGCAGCATAAGCCGTGGCCGTGACGCGTCCATGGCCCAATTGGCGCGACAAAAGCAGGGCCACATCCGGGCTGCCCACACCTGCCAGCAGGGCGTCCAGGGTCAGTCCCTGTGCTTTGGCATAAGCGGGCAGGCTTTGCATCATTTCGAACATCACCAAGGTCGATCCCGTGGCTTCGTTGTGCTGTTTCAGGTCTGGCACATCCAGTGTCAAGCAGACAACGCCTTCAGAGACCAGCGTCTCCAGCGCTAGCTCAATGACCGCCAGAACTTGCGGGTCAGCGCCTTCAAAAAAGTCCCCACGCGGAATGCCCAGACGCAAGCCTTTGAGTGACAAGTTCGGCATGTGCAGTCGGTCTTTTGCCAAGAGACCGTCCAGCCAGGCCACGTCTGCAACGCAGCGGGCCATGGGCCCGACGGTGTCTTTGGTGGGTGACAGGTGCAAGATGCCTTGTGATGAATAGCGGCCTGTGCTGGGTCTGAACCCAACCACACCACACAAGGCGGCAGGCAAGCGAACCGAGGCACCGGTGTCAGTGCCCAAGGCGGCGGGCACCATGCGCGCGGCCACGGCCACGGCCGATCCGCCAGAGCTCCCGCCCGGGATGCGAAAAGCGTTCCAGGGGTTGCGGCAGGCGCCAGTGACCGTGTTGTTCGAGGTGCCGCCCAAGGCCAGTTCGTGCAGATTGGTTTTGCCTGCGATCAAACAGCCAGACTGCAGCAAGCGCTCGACCACGGTGGCATTGCGCGAGGGTCTGCAAGCGAGCAAGGCCCGCGTGCCACCACTGGTGGGCAGCACTGCCGTGTCGATGTTGTCCTTGATCGCGACGGGTATGCCCGCCAAGGGCAGATGTTCAGAAGGCGCAGAAGAGGCCTGATCGAGGGCCTTTGCTTGCAGGATCAAGCCTTCAGAATCGCGGCTGATCCAGGCATTCAATGCGGTCAGTCGGTCCGTTTGCGCAAGCAAGGCCTGGACGTATTCCAGGTGCCCGAGATGTCGTGTGCGCAGCGCTGCGGCCGCTTCCAGCAGCGTGAGTTCGTGGGGGTCCATACGGCGTCAAGAATCAAAAACGGCTGACTCTAGGGGGCCTTTGAAAACTTGAACACCCCCATCAATGACAGTGTGCAAAAAATCCATCGCTTGCAGGCCCATACCGTGCTCGCCGGTGCGGGTGACCATGTGACACGGCGCACCGCGCAGTGACATACTTCACCGATGCCCGTTTTGTTGCAGAAACCTGCGCCTGACGGTGAGGCGCACGAGGACCAAAAATCCTCGTGCCTGGTACAAGGCTTCTGTGAGAAAACACCCATGTTGAAAAAATGGCTGAGCGATGCTTCCCTGTCCGCGGTGGTTGCCGGCTTTGTGGCCGTGCTGGTGGGGTTCACCAGTTCGGCGGTCATTGTTTTTGCGGCTGCACAGGCCCTGGGTGCCAACGAAGCGCAAACCGCTTCCTGGATGTGGGCGCTGGGTTTGGGCATGGGCGGCACCAGCTTGGTGTTGAGCCTTTGGTACCAGCAACCGGTGTTGACGGCTTGGTCAACGCCCGGTGCGGCGGTGTTGGCGGTGACGCAGGGCGTGACCCTGCCGGAAGCCACGGGGGCCTTCATCGTGAGTGCTTTGCTCATCATGGGTGCGGGTTACAGCGGTCTGTTTGAGCGGTGGATGGCACGCATTCCCTTGGCTTTGGCCAGTGCCTTGCTGGCGGGGGTTTTGGCACGCTTTGCTTTGGATGCGGTGGGGGCGGTCGGTCAGGCTCCGGTCTTGGTGCTCAGCATGGCGGGCGCGTACCTGATGGGGCGTCGCTTCTTTCCCCGATGGGCCGTGCCTGGTGTGCTGGCCGTGGGCATGGCGGTGGCGGCTTTGCAGGGTCAATTGAATGCGGCCCAGATTGCTTGGGCTTGGGCCACGCCGGAGTGGGTGACGCCTGAGTGGCGTTGGGGTGCCATGGTCAGTGTGGCCTTGCCGCTTTTCATCGTGACCATGGCATCGCAAAATTTGCCCGGTGTGGCGGCGCAGCGCAGTGCGGGTTACAACACGCCCATCTCGCCCGTGATCGGGGCCACCGGATGCGTGACCTTGCTGTTGGCCCCCTTTGGCGGGTATGCGCTCAATTTGGCCGCCATCACAGCGGCCATTTGCATGGGCCGTGAAGCGCATGCCGATCCCGCACGCCGGTACACGGCCTCGGCGGCGGCTGGCATTTTTTACATTCTGTTGGGCTTGGCCGGCGCCTCGATTGTCAGTTTGCTGGCCGCCTTCCCCAAGGCGCTGGTGTTGGCCGTTGCCGGATTGGCCTTGGTCAGCACCATCGCGTCCAGCCTGTCCACAGCCATGAAAGACGAGGGCCACCGTGATGCGGCCTTGCTGACTTTTCTGGTGACCCTTTCGGGCCTGAGCATTGCGGGGGTGGGGGCGGCTTTTTGGGGCCTGCTGGTGGGCGTCGTGGCACTTTGGGCCTGGTCTGCGCGCAAAGCCTGAAGCGGCTTTGCCTGCGCAAACCCCTTGAACATCACATCGAGAAAATCTTCCCCGGGTTCATGATGTTGTGCGGGTCCAGTGCCCGCTTGATGGTGCGCATCATGTCCACCGCGCCTTCGCCGGTTTCGGTGCGCAAGAAGTCCATCTTGTGCAGGCCAATGCCGTGCTCGCCGGTGCAGGTGCCCCCTAAGCGCAGGGCGCGGCTGACCAGTTGCTGATTTAATGCTTCGGCGGTTTCGCACTCTTGCGGGTTGTTCGGGTCGATCAAATAGCCAAAGTGGAAGTTGCCGTCGCCCACATGGCCGACCAAAAAGTAAGGAATGCCGCTGGCATCGGTTTCGGTGATGGAGTCGAGCAGGCAATCGGCCAGGCGGCTGATGGGCACGCAGGTGTCGGTGCTGATGGCGCGGCAGCCGGGTTTGCTCTGGATGGCCGCAAAGTAGGCGTTGTGCCGTGCCGTCCACAGGCGGGTGCGCTCTTCGGGGGTGGTGGCCCATTCAAACGAATTGCCGCCAAACTCGCTGGCGATTTCTTGCACCGTCTCGGCTTGCTCTTTCACGCCTGCGGGTGAGCCGTGAAACTCCATCAGCAACATCGGTTCTTCGCGCAAGCCCAGCTTGGCGTAGGCATTGACCATGCGCACGCTGTTGTGGTCCAGCAATTCCACCCGTGCGATCGGCACGCCCAGCTGAATGGTCTGGATCACGGTGCGCACCGCGGCTTCGATGCTGGGGAAAGAGCAAATGGCCGCCGAGATGGCTTCAGGCAAGGGGTACAGGCGCACGGTGACCTCGGTGATCACGCCCAGCGTGCCTTCGCTGCCCACCATCAGGCGGGTCAGGTCGTAGCCGGCGCTCGATTTTTTGGCGCGGGTGCCGGTGCGGATGATTTCACCCGAGGAGGTGACCACTTCCATGGCCAACACGTTCTCGCGCATGGTGCCGTAACGCACGGCGTTGGTGCCGCTGGCCCGCGTGGCGCTCATGCCGCCAAGGGTGGCGTCGGCACCCGGATCGATCGGGAAAAACAGGCCGGTGGACTTGATCTCTTCGTTGAGCTGCTTGCGCGTCACGCCCGGCTGCACCGTCACCGTCAGGTCTTCGGCGTTGATGGTCAACACCTTGTTCATGCGCATCAAGTCAATGCTGATGCCGCCTTGCACCGCCAACAAATGGCCTTCGAGCGAAGAGCCCACGCCAAACGGGATGACCGGCACCTTGTGCTCGGCGCACAGCTTGACCGCGTCGGCCACATCTTGCGTGCTCTCGGCAAACACCACCGCAGCCGGTGGCGGCACATGGGTGAAGGCCGACTCGTCGCGCCCATGCTGCTCGCGCACCACCAAGGCTGTGGAGCAGTTGTTGCCAAAGCGGGCCTTCAGGGCCGTCAAAAAGGCTTCAGGCACGGCGCGTTGCGCAACTTCGGGGGCCAGGTGGGCGGCGGGGGTGGGGGCGTTCATGGGGTGTCTCCGGTGGTGGCGGGCCAAGTCCGCCAGACATGCGAAACGTCAGTTTACGCCTCAATCAGAGGCCTTGCTGTCCGCTGCCAGACACGTTGCAGCCACTTGGCCGACAATCACGCATCGTTGCAGAAGCCCACCCCTGTGGGTGATTTTCCTGATCCTGCACACTTGAGCGAACAAAAAAGCGAGCAACACCATGGGCAACCGACTCACACAAATCGCCACCCGCACCGGGGACAACGGCACCACAGGCCTGGGCAACAACCAGCGGGTGTCCAAAAACAGCTTGCGCGTGCACGCCATGGGCGAGGTGGACGAGTTGAACTCCCACATCGGTGTGTTGCTGTGCGAAGACATGTCCGCTGACGTGCGCGAGGTGCTGGTCGAGGTGCAGCACCAGCTGTTCAACCTGGGGGGGGAATTGTCGATTCCCGGCTTTGAGTTGCTGAAAGTTGAGGCCGTCGCGGCCCTGGACGAGGCCCTTGAAAAGTACAACGCCCAGCTGCCCAAGCTCGAAGAATTCATCTTGCCTGCCGGCACACGGGGGGCATCGCAGGCCCATGTGTGCCGCACCGTGGCCCGCCGGGCCGAGCGTGCCTGCGTGGCCTTGGGCAACGAAGAAGCCTTGAACGACACCCCGCGCCAATACCTCAACCGCCTGTCTGACCTGATGTTTGTGCTGGCCCGCGTGCTCAACCGCATGAATGGCGGCGACGATGTGTACTGGAAAAGCCAGCGCATGAACAAAGAAACGGCGGCCTGAAAACGTGCGCAGGCTTTTGCACACCTTGGCGTGGGCTGTGTTGAGCCTGAGCGTGCTCAGCCCCGCAGTGGCTGCGCCGTCTTCGGTGGTGTTGAGTTGCGCCGTGGCCTACCTGCCCCAGCGCAGCACTTGGGTTCGCGAGGTCCGCATCGATTGGGATAAAAAAGCCATTCGGCGTTTGCGCATCGACGGTGTCGAGCCCCATGGCTTCTCACTCATTCACCAAGGAGTGATGACGGCCGTGGACAACGAGCGCATCCAGATTGACCTGGTCGCGCGCCAGTGGCAAAGCGATTTTCGGGGGCATGCCTCAGGCCAGGGGCGCTGCGAAACGGTGCCCGGTTGAACCCCGGCCCGCCTGTCACCTAGGTTCACATTTCAGGGTTGATGCGCATGACAGCGGGGCATGGCCGCTGATACGCTGCAACGCATGAACACCGCGACACGACCCTCCGCTTCTGCCCCTTATCTGCCTCAGATCAGGCTGTACCAAAACTGGCTGCGCGATGAACGCGGCCTGAGTTTTGCCACGTACAACGACCTCTGGCGTTGGTCGGTGACCGAGCTGGACGCTTTTTGGCAAAGCATTTGGGATTACTTTGATTTTCAGTCCCCCATGCCGCACACGGCGGTGCTGTTGAACAACGTCATGCCGGGGGCCAAGTGGTTTCCGGGGGCCCAGACCAATTACGCGCGCCAGGTGTTTCGGCATGTGCAGCCCGCGCACGCGGCGGGTTTTTTGGCGGTCATCAGCCACAACGAAAAAGGCCTGCGGCGCGAAATGACCTGGCCCGAGCTGCGCCGCCAGGTGGCCGCCATGGCGCTGCACTTGCAAGCCCAGGGGGTGCAGCCGGGGGACCGGGTGGCGGCTTATTTGCCGAACATCCCCGAAGCCATGGTGGCGTTTTTGGCCACTGTCAGTGTGGGCGGCGTGTGGAGCATTTGCGCGCCCGACATGGGCACCCACGCCGTGCTTGACCGCTTCAAGCAGATCGAGCCCAAGGTGCTGATCGCGGTGGACGGCGTGAGCTACGGCGGGCGCGACTTTGACCGCATGGGGGTGGTGCAAGCGCTGCGCGACGCGTTGCCCAGCGTGCGACACGTCATCGTGCACGACAACCTGGGCACGTTGGACCTGGCCCAATGCGACGTGGGTGCCAGCGTGCAGATGTCGGCCATCACCGCGCGTGACGATGCCGCCGTGCAGGCCTTTGAGCCGATGTGGTTGCCCTTTGACCACCCGCTGTGGATCGTTTATTCCAGTGGCACCACGGGTTTGCCCAAGCCCATTGTGCATGGCCACGGCGGCACCGTGATCGTGGCTTTGGCCAACAAAATTCTGCACAATGACATCGGCTGCAGCTACCACCCCAACAGCTGGGGCGAGCGCTTTCATTGGTACAGCTCCACCGGCTGGGTCATGTGGAACGCGCAGGTGGCGGGCCTGCTGAATGGCGTGACCTGCGTGATTTATGACGGCAACCCCGGCGGCAGCAAAGACAACCCGGACTGGGGCATTTTGTGGCGCTTGGCGGCACAAGAGCGCGTCACGTTTTTTGGTGCAGGCGCGGCGTACTTTGCCAACTGCCAAAAAGCCGGTTTGGACATTTCGCGCAGCGGTGATTTGTCTCAGGTGCGGGCCTTGGGCACCACCGGATCGCCCTTGTCGGCCGAAACGCAAACTTGGGGTGTGGACCAATTCAAGGCCATTGGCACCGACATCTGGTGGTGCAACATCTCGGGTGGCACCGACTTTGCGGGGGCCTTTTTGGGCGGCCACCGCGAGCTGCCGCAAGAGCCCGGCGTGATGCAGTGCCGCGAACTGGGTTGCGCGGTCGAGGCCTGGAACGAAGCGGGCGAGCCGGTGTTGGGCGAAGTGGGCGAGCTGATCTGCGCGCAGCCCATCCCGTCCATGCCCTTGTACTTCTGGAACGACAAGGACAACGCCCGCTATCTGGCCAGCTATTTTGAGATGTACCCCGCAGGCCACGGCCGCCAACCCGGCGGCGGCAACGGCTCGGCCAGCATGGGCGGCGTGTGGCGGCATGGCGACTGGCTGCGCATTGGCGATACCCAAGGCGTGGGCGAAGGCTGCGTGATCTTTGGCCGCAGCGACGCCACCATCAACCGCTACGGCCTGCGCATGGGCACCAGCGAGCTGTACAGCGCTGTCGAGGCCCTGCCCGAAGTCATGGACTCGATGGTGGTGGATTTGGAATACCTGGGCAAAGAAAGCTACATGCCGCTGTTTGTGGTGCTGCGTCCGGGTACGGCGTTTGACGAGGCGATCAAGGCCAAACTCAACAACGCCATCAAAGTGGCGCTCAGCCCGCGCTTCATCCCGAACGAGATCTTCCAAGTCGCCGAGATCCCGCGCACCCTTTCGGGCAAAAAGCAGGAGCTGCCGATCAAGAAACTCATGCTCGGCCAACCGCTGGAAAAGGTCGTCAACCGTGACGCCATGGCCAACCCGGGGTGTCTGGATTGGTATGTGGCTCTGGCCAAAGCGCATTTGGCCAGGGCCTGATATGCCCGCCCAACCCCCAGTACATAAAGCGCGATCTTCCCTAGGCCTCGAGCAGGCCACATTGCATCTTTTGCAATGATGTATTACAGTGTCTTACAGGGTGGGCCATAACCTTGTCCCCAGAAAGTAACGACATGAGTTCATTGACTGTGCGCTTAACCGATCGGGAAGAACGCGATTTGCAGCTGGCCTGCGAGCAGACCGGCAAAACCAAAAGTGAGGTCGTGCGTGACTTGCTGGCAGAGTCCTTACGTGGCTATCGTCTTCGTCAGGCCTTGCAGAAAGCACACACAGAACTGGGCGGCGCAGCCCGCCAGGCAGGTTGGCTAACCGAAGAAGACATCCTGCAGGATGAGTCGTGAAGGTTTTTCTCGACACCAACGTCTGGTTGTCGGCCTCGGTGTTTGCGGGCTTGTGTGAGGCGATCTTGATCGAGTGCCATCAACGCGACGGGCTATTGACCACCCCATTGGTGCAGGCTGAGGCCCACGAAGTGCTGAAGCGTAAATTTCCGCACTTGCCACAATCACAGGCACTGTTTGACGTCATCTGGTCAGAAGCCACCTGCGTGCAAGACCTGGACGAGCCAGCAGATGACAACGACGTCAGGCTGGTCAGAGCGGCCAGCTTGGCTGGTGCCGAGGTGTTCGTCACCGGCGATAAGCGCGTGCTGTCCTGGGGCTGCGAAGGCAACATGCAAATCCTGAGCCCCCGAAATGCGTGGATGCAGTTGTTTGCGGGCAATGATGGCGCTTGAAAAAGCGCCGAAGTAGGCCGTGCAGGTACGCGTTGGAAAATGATGGCTACCCCATCGACTGACCGTTGAAATCGACCAATCCTCGCGGTATCGCTTTCTACGCGTCGTTGGCCACATTGGCGACCGGTTTTTTTATGTGGTGTTCGTTGCCCGTGGCGAGGCGCGACGAATCATCAGCCTGCGAAAGGCGAACCAAAGTGAGGTGAGACGCTATGCCGAAACTTAAACCGAACCATATTTCTGTTACCGACACAGAAGATGCCGCGATCACTGCGGCAGCGATATCAGACCCTGATGCCTTGCCGTTCACGGATGCGCAGTGGGAGGCGCTCAAGCCAACGTTGCGTACCGGACGCCCGAAGGCAGAGGTGACCAAAGAACGCATCACCATTCGACTCTCCCGTGACGTGGTGACGCAGTTTCGCGCCACAGGAGAGGGTTGGCAGACCCGGATGGATTTGGCCTTGCGCCAATACATCGCCGAGCACCCGATCACCCACTGTTGGATGTCTCTGGCTCTTTGCGTATTGCCCTTGCCGGGCGGTGATCGGAAAAGACGAACGGCGTGCCCACTTGCGCAGGCACGCCGTTTTGTTTTGAAAGAACGAGAAAACTCAGTTCTTGTGCAACTCGGCGTTCAACTCGCCCCAGCTCTTGTTGCGCGGAATGGCGTGCAGCGCGCCGGACTGTGAATCGCGGCGGAACAAGATGCCGTTTTTGCCGGACAGTTCTTTGGCCTTCATGACCGAGCCGTCGGGCATTTGCACGCGGCTGCCGCCGGTGATGTAGCAACCGGCTTCCACAATGCAGTCGTCGCCCAGCGAGATGCCGATGCCGGCGTTGGCGCCCAGCAAGCAGCGCTTGCCGACCTTGATGACTTCTTTGCCACCACCCGACAGCGTGCCCATGATGGACGCGCTGCCGCCGATGTCGCTGGCGTCGTCCACCACCACGCCGGCGCTGATGCGGCCTTCGACCATGCTGGCGCCCAGCGTGCCGGCATTGAAGTTGCAAAAGCCTTCGTGCATGACGGTGGTGCCGCTGGCCAGGTGCGCGCCCAGGCGCACGCGGTCGGCGTTGGCAATGCGCACGCCCGACGGGATCACGTAGTCGGTCATTTGTGGGAACTTGTCCAAGCCCTTGATTTCGAGCACGCGGCCGGTACCACGGGCTTTCAGGCGGGCAGCGGGCACATCGGCCAGGGCGCAGGGGCCAAAGTTGGTCCAGGCCACGTTGGGCAGCAGACCAAAGATGCCGGTCACGTTGGCACCGTGCGGCAACACCAGGCGGTGGCTCAGCAGGTGCAGGCGCAGGTAGGCGTCGTGCGTGTCGGCGGGCGCGTCGGCCAGGCTTTTGATCTCGGTGCGAACCGCCACCACGGTGGCATTGCGCACGCTGCAGGCGACCAAGGCCTGAGCCACGTCTGCGCCCAAAGCGGCGACGGCTTCGGCCAGGGTCAGGCGGGTGCTGCCGCTGGCGGCGACGTCGGCAGCCAGTTCGGGGGCCGGGAACCAGGTGTCCAGCACGGTGCCGTCAGCGGCGATGGTGGCCAGGCCCGTGGCGCGTGCGCCGGTGGTTTGGAATGTGCTCATGGATGTACTTTGCTGCTAATGCTTAAAACGCTCGATTATCGGGGAGGACATTTGTTCTGACCAGTGGGGGGGTGTTTAGGGTGTTGTGGGTCAGACCCCAAACCTTGGTGACACCTGAGACCACCATGCTCCGCACAGCTGCTTTAGGATTCCACCCAGGGTAGGGAAGCAGATCTTCATCGATGATGCTGTGCGAGGCCTTAAACACCCAGCGTCTCGGTATTGGCGCTGGGCACTTCCTCTGAGTCATCCGTCATACAAATCCCGAGGTGAACCATGATCGACCGCCAATACATCGGCCACACCATGCCGCCCTTCGAGGTCTTGGTCGAAAAAGGCCGCCTGCGCTTTTTCGCCAAGGCCACGGGCCAGACCGACTTGGTCTACACCGACGAAGCCGCCGCCCACGCCGCAGGCCACCCGGGCTTGCCCGTGCCGCCCACGTTTTTGTTTTGCCTGGAGATGGAGTCGCCCGATCCGGCCGAGATCCGCAATCTGCTGGGCATGGACTACCGCAAGCTGCTGCACGGCGAGCAGGGCTTCACCTTTCACCGCATGGCCTACGCGGGCGATGTGCTGCGCTTTGAGCAGCGCATCGAAGACATCTATGACAAAAAGGGCGGCGCACTCGAATTTGTCGTCCGCACAACCCGTGTCAGCAACCAGCGTGGCGAGCATGTGGCCGATCTGCGCGCCGTCACCGTGTTGCGCCACGGATAAGGAAACTCCCATGACCTTCCCATCCTTTGATGCTCTGCAAGTGGGCGATACCATTGCCGCGCTGGATTTGCCACCCGTCTCGCGCCTGACGCTGGCGCTGTACTGCGGCGCTTCGGGCGACCACAACCCGATCCACGTCGACACCGACTTTGCCGCCCTCGCAGGCCTGCCCGACGTGATCGCGCACGGCATGTTGTCCATGGGCTGGCTGGCACGCTTGCTCACCAACTGGGTGCCACAAACCGCGATCCGCGACTACAGCGTGCGTTTTGCCGCCATGACCCAGGTGCACGAAAAGATCACCTGCACCGGCCAGGTGACCGAGAAATTCGAAGTCGATGGCGAACGCCGCGTGCGCCTGTCGTTGACCACGGTGAACGCCGAAGGCCAGATCAAATTGTCCGGAGAAGCCGTGCTTGCGCTGACATGACCATGGCCATGACCCACACATCCTTGCTCCAATTCGAGGTGAGCGACCAGGTCGCCACCATCACCTTTGACAGCCCGAGCAAACGCAACGCGCTCGAGCCCGCCATGCGCGACGAGCTGGCCGTGGCCCTGCAACACATTCAGCAAGACAAGACCATCCGCGCCTTGGTCCTCACCGGGGCAGGCGGGCACTTCTGCTCGGGCGGTGACCTGAAAAACATCGCCGCGGCCAATCTGGACAACAGCGGCTGGCTGGCCCGCATGCAGACTTTGCACGATTGGCTACAGGTGCTTTTGACACTCGACCGCCCGGTGATCGCGGCAGTCGATGGTGCGGCTGCCGGAGCGGGATTTAGCCTCGCCTTGTCGGCCGACTTCGTGCTGGCCACGCCTCGCGCTTGGTTCAACATGTCCTTCCTCAAGGTCGGCCTGGTGCCCGACGTGGGCGCGCTCTACACACTGCCCCGCGTGGTGGGTGTGCAGCGGGCCAAAGAAATCATGCTCTCGGCCCGCGACATCGACGCGCAAGAGGCCTTGCGACTGGGCATCGTGATGGAGCTGCACGCGCCGGACCAGTTGCTGCCCCGTGCGCAGGCCCTGGCGCGCAGCTTTGTGGGCGCATCGCCTGCTGCCGTGGCGCTCATCAAGCGCAGCCTGAACAACGCCTTGGGCGGCGGCTTGCAAGACATGCTGAGCGCCGAAGCGCAGGCGCAAGCTCTGGCCGCAGGCACCGCCGAACACCGCGAAGCCGTGGGACGGTTTCTGAACAAACAGCCGCCCTTGTTTGCTTGGCCAGCGCAGGACAAAACTTGACAAGTAAGTTCTCTGTAGGGGTCCACCCTGTGCTCGAAGGGATTCAGGACGTGTTCCACGCCCATCGCCCACGGGTGGGCGCCTACCAAACAAAGCCTTGCATACGCATGGGCAGGCCCCATACCAAGGGCAATCCCTGAGTTCGGCAATCCGAAAGACCCGGTTCAGCATTCGAAGATTGTTCAGAATCACGAGACGTCGCAAGATGCATCAACCCCCAGTGGGGTGACGCTGGCTCGTTGGATGTTCGTCCCATGACCCGAAGGAGAAAAAATGAGCAAAACAGGATTGGTTCAGGACAAAGTCGTCGTGGTCACCGGCGCTGGCGGCGGCATTGGTCGCGACATCGCGCTGGCCATGGCGCGTGAGGGCGCCAAGGTGGTGGTCAACGACATCGGCGCTTCGGTGTCAGGCGAAGGCCAGGATGCAGGCCCTGCGCAAAAAGTTGTTGACGAAATCCAGGCCATGGGCGGTCAGGCCGCCGCCAACACCGACAGCGTGTCTGACGCGGCAGGCGCGGCCCGCATCATTCAGACGGCCATCGACAGCTTCGGCCGCATCGACGTGGTGGTCAACAACGCAGGCATCTTGCGCGACCGCTTCTTCCACAAGATGAGCATGGACGAGTGGGATGCGGTGCTCAAGGTGCACCTGTATGGCGCGTTTTACGTCAGCCGCGCAGCCGCCCCGCACTTCAAGGCGCAAGAAAGCGGCAACTACATCCACATGACGTCCACCTCGGGGCTGGTGGGCAACTTCGGTCAGGCCAACTACTCGGCGGCCAAGTTGGGCGTCACGGCACTGTCCAAGTCGATCGCGCTCGACATGCAAAAGTTCAAGGTGCGCTCCAACTGCATCTCGCCCTTTGCTTGGAGCCGCATGATCGGCTCGATCCCGACCGAGACACCCGAAGAGAAGGCCCGCGTGGCGCGCATCAAGCAGATGACCCCCGCCAAGATCGCGCCCATGGCCGTGGCCCTGGCCAGTGACGACTCGGCCCATGTGAACGGCCAGGTCTTTGCCGTGCGCAACAACGAAATCTTCTTGATGAGCCAGCCGCGCCCCATCCGCTCGGTGCACCGCAGCGAGGGCTGGACGCCGCAGTCGGTGCTGGACCAAGCCATGCCCGCGCTCAAGTCGAGCTTCTTTGACCTGGAGCGTTCGGGCGATGTGTTCAGCTGGGACCCGATCTGAGGAGATAACCATGAGCCCCCACGTTCGTCACTTTGTGTACTCACTGCCCCCTGAGGGGGTGCTGTCCTCCTTGGGGCGGCCTGGCCGAGAACAGCGATGAGCGACAACGCAAAAGGTGTGCTCGCGCAGCACCAAGCCGCCCTTGATGAAGGCCGCTTCATGGTCCAGCATTGCAAGGGCTGTGACCAGCACATTTACTTTCCCCGTGAGGTTTGCCCGCATTGCGGCAGCGACGACCTCGCGCTGGTGGCCCCCACAGGCTTGGGCACGGTGTATTCCGTGACCACTGTGCGCCGCAAACCGGACGCGGGTGGCGACTACAACGTCTGTCTGATCGATCTGGACGAAGGCGTGCGCCTGATGAGCCGCGTGGACATGGACCCTGTCGACGCCGTGCAGGTGGGCCAGCGTGTGCAGGCCCGTGTGGTGGTCGAGAAGGGCCAAGGCTTGGTGGTGTTTGACCCGGTCAGCACAGCGGCGGCAGCGGCCAGAGCGGCCAAGCCCGTGCCCCGCGGCCCGGCCGCATCGGCAGCGGTGCACACCTCGTCGGGCCTGAAAGCCTTGCGCGGCAGCGCCGCCATTGCGGGCGTGGCCACCTTTGGTTGTGGGGAGGCCACGGGTTTTACCGAGATGGAAGTGCTGGCCCGCGCTGCGCGCGCAGCGGTGGCCGATGCCGGCCTGAAGATGAGCGACATCGATGGCCTGTGCACCGCCAGTGTGCTGTCCACCATGTGGCCCATGCCCGTGACCGAGTATTTGGGCATCAACCCCCGTTACATCAATGGCACCATGCTGGGCGGCTCCAGCTTTGTGGCGCACATTTTGCCCGCCATGATGGCTTTGCAGTCGGGCCAGTGCAACGCGGTGCTGGTCTGCTACGGCAGCACGCAGCGCACCTCCACCTTTGGCCGCGCCGAGATCGCGCAGGCGCGCCGCGTGATGGACCCGCAGCCTCACGAAACCCCCTACGCCCCGATGCAGCCGCTGAGTGCGTATGCGTTGGCCACGCGTCGGCACATGCACGAGTACGGCACCACCCGCCGCCAGCTGGCCGAAGTGGCCGTGGCCGCCCGCGCCTGGGCGCAGCGCAACCCCGAAGCCTTCATGCGCGATCCGCTGTCGATCGACGATGTGCTCAAGGCCCGCATGGTGTCCGATCCCTTGTCGGTGCGCGACTGCTGCCTGGTCACCGATGGCGGTGGTGCTTTTGTGCTGGTGCGCGCCGACCGTGCGCGTGATCTGCCCCAAAAGCCGGTCTACGTGCTGGGCAGCGCCACTGCCAACTGGAACCGCCAGATTTCGGCCATGCACGACCTGACCGTCACTGCCGCCAGCCAGTCCGGCCGCGAGGCTTTTGCCATGGCGGGCCTCGCGCCTGCCGACATGGGTGTGGTGCAGCTGTATGACGCGTTCACCATCAACACCTTGCTGTTTCTGGAGGACCTGGGCTTTTGCAAAAAAGGCGAAGCCGGTGCCTTTGTGGAAGGCGGCGGCATCGCACCCGGTGGCCACCTGCCGGTCAACACCAACGGCGGCGGCCTGTCGTGCACGCACCCCGGCATGTACGGCATCTTCACCGTGATCGAAGCCGTGCGCCAGTTGCGCGGCGAAGGCGGCGAGCGCCAAGTGCAAGGCGTGCAGACCGCGCTGGCCCACGGCAACGGCGGCACGCTGTCGAGCCAGTCCACCGCCGTCCTCGGCACTTTTGAAACCCTGTAAATACGCCTCGCATTCACCATGATCCGAGACCCCGAAACCTTTGAAGCCCTGCTCGACTCCGTGCGCTGTTTTGTGCGCGAGCGCCTGGTGCCTGCCGAAAACGAAGTGGCCGAGACCGACGAGATCCCCGAAGCCATCGTGCAAGAGATGCGCGAGATGGGCCTGTTTGGCCTGACCATCCCCGAGTCCTATGGCGGCCTGGAGCTGACCATGGAAGAAGAGTCGCGTCTCTTGTTTGAGCTGTGCAAGACCTCGCCCGCTTTCCGCTCGGTGATCGGCACCACGGTGGGCATCGGCTCGCAAGGCATCTTGATGGACGGCACCGAAGCACAAAAAGCCTACTACCTGCCCAAGTTGGCCACGGGCGAGTTGTCGGCCTCGTTTGCTTTGACCGAACCTGAAGCGGGTTCGGATGCGGCCTCGCTGCGCACCACGGCCATCCGAGGCACGGACAGTGAGGGCGAGCACTACATCGTCAACGGCACCAAGCGCTACATCACCAACGCGCCGCATTCCAAAATTTTCACACTCATGGCGCGCACCAACCCGGCCGACAAGGGCGCCGGCGGTGTGTCTGCTTTCATTGTCGACGCTCAATCGCCGGGCATCAGCTTGGGCAAAAACGACAAGAAGATGGGCCAAAAAGGCGCGCACACCTGCGACGTGATGTTTGACAACGTGCGTGTGCCTGCAGCCAACCTGATCGGTCACCAAGAGGGCCAGGGTTTCAAGACCGCGATGAAGGTGCTCGAGAAGGGGCGCATCCATTTGGCCGCCGTGTGTGTGGGCGTGGCCCAGCGCATTCTCGATGACGCGCTGCGCTACGCCATCGACCGCAAGCAGTTCGGCCAGCCGATCGCCGAGTTCCAGCTGGTGCAGGCCATGTTGGCCGACAGCAAAGCCGAGCTTTACGCCGCCGAGTGCATGGTGATCGATGCCGCCCGCAAACGCGACGAAGGCCGCAACGTGTCCACCGAGGCATCGTGCTGCAAGATGTTCGCGTCCGAGATGTGTGGCCGCGTGGCTGACCGTGCGGTGCAAATCTTGGGCGGCGCAGGTTACCTCTCGGAGTATGGCATCGAGCGCTTTTACCGCGATGTGCGTTTGTTCCGTTTGTACGAGGGCACCACGCAAATCCAGCAAATCATCATTGGCCGCAACATGGTGCGCGAAGCGCGCGCCTGAGGCCAGCAAGACCATGAAAACCCGCGTCACCGCAGCATTGGGTATCCGTTACCCCATCATCCAGGGCGGCATGCAGTGGGTGGGCAAGGCCGAGCTGGTCTCGGCCGTGTCCAACGCGGGGGGCCTGGGCGTGCTCACGGCCCTCACCCAGCCCAACCCGCAAGCCTTGACGCTCGAGATCGCCCGTACCCGCACGCTCACCAACCAGCCCTTTGGTGTGAACCTGACCATCTTGCCCTCGATCAACCCGCCGCCCTATGCCGAGTACCTGAAGGCCATCATCGACAGCGGCGTGAAGATCGTGGAAACGGCGGGCAACAGCCCCAAGGACTTCATTGGCCGCATGAAGGACGCGGGCATCACCATCGTGCACAAATGCACCTCGGTGCGCCATGCCCTGAGCGCCGAGCGCAATGGCGTGGACATGATCAGCATCGATGGCTTTGAATGCGCGGGCCATCCTGGCGAAGACGATGTGCCCGGACTGGTCTTGATTCCGCTGGCTTGCCAGGCGCTGCGTGTGCCGGTGATCGCCTCGGGCGGCATTGCCGACGGGCGCGGCATGGCCGCAGCCATGGCGCTCGGGGCCGAGGGCGTGAACATGGGCACCCGCTTTTTGGTCACACAAGAAGCGCCGGTGCACGACAACATCAAACAAGCCTTGGTGGGTGCCACCGAACGCGACACGAAACTGATGTTCCGCACGCTGCGCAACACCACCCGCGCCTGGAGCAACGCCGTCTCGCAAGAAGTGGTCGCCACCGAAAACCGCGAAGGCGGTTGCAGCTTTGAAGACATCCGCCACTTGGTCGCAGGCCAACGTGGCAACCAGGCCCTGCAATCGGGCGACGTCAACGGTGGCGTGGTCGCAGCAGGCCAGGTGATTGGCCTGATCGACGATGTGCCCACTTGCGCCGACCTGATCGAACGCATGGTGGCCGACTGCCGCGCTGCGCTTGCGCGCGCGCAGGCCTGGTCGCATCCCCCTTGAGCGCCGCCCCAACTGTTCACCCCCCAAGCCAGCAACCTTAAAAACCCCAGGAGACAAACCATGACAAAAACCCCATCCACCCAGCGCCGCTTGCTGATGGCCCTTTTGGGGGCGGTGTGTACCACATCCGCCCTGCCCCTGTGGGCCCAGTCCACAGGCAACAACACCGTCAAGCTCATCGTGGGTTACGCCCCGGGCGGGCCTGTGGATTCATCGGCGCGCGTGTTTGCGCCGGTGCTCAGCCGCGAACTGGGCCAGCCCGTGATCGTGGAAAACCGGCCCGGCGCAGGTGGCGCGGTGGCAGGCAACACCGTGGTCAGGTCCTCGCCCAACAGCCTGGAAATTTTTTATGCCGCCAGCCCCACCATGACCATCAGCCCCCATGTGCTCAAAGCCATGGCCTTTGACCCGCTCAAGGACATGACCCCGCTGGCCACCATCCTCAGTTATGCCAACGTGCTGGTCATCAACCAGAACCAGCCTTTCAAAACCTTGCCCGAGTTGGTGGCCTTTGGCAAAGCCAATCCCGGCAAACTGGCTTACGGCTCGGCCGGCATGGGCGCATCCAACCACCTGAGCGGCGAGTTGTTTGCACGGCGTGCAGGCATCACCATGACGCATGTGCCCTACAAGGGCAACGCCCCGGCCATGACCGACGTGATGGGCGGGCAGATCCAGATGATGTTTGACATCGTGGGCGGTGCCAAGGTCCACATCGACGGCGGCAAAGTGCGCCCCCTGGCCGTGACCTCCAAAGAGCGCAACCCGGCGCTGCCGCAGCTGCCCAGCATGAGCGAGTTGGGCGTCCGTGATTACGACGTGGGCGGCTGGTACGGTCTGTATGGCCCGCTGGGCATGAGCGCCGAACTCAGCCAGAAGATCACGACCGCCACAGCGCGCGCCCTGCAAGACCCCGAGCTGAACAAGCGCTGGGTGGACCAAGGCTACGTCATCTGGAATGCCAAGCCCGCCGACCTGGCCGAGCGCATGCGCCGAGAACACGCGCTGTGGGCCGAAGTCACCAAGGGCATGACTTTCGAATAAACCATGTCTTTGCAATTGACCCCCCACACCCGCACCCATACGCGCATTCACCACCTGTTTGACGAACGCGTTGCACAGGCTCCAGACCATCCTTTTCTGTATCTGACGCAGGGGGTGATGACGCTGGTGCAGTTGGCGCAGCAAGTGGATGCTCTGGAAGCCGAGTTGCGCGATGCTGGTGTGCGCGTGGGTGACCGGGTGCTGGTGGCCGCAGAAAATTGCCCCGAGCATGTGGCTTTGGTGTTGGCCTGCAGCCGCGTGGGGGCTTGGGCTTGCGGGGTCAATGCCCGCGTGACGGCGTCAGAACTCGCGGGCTTTGCCGACAAGGCCGATGCACGGTTGCTGTATTTCACGGTGGGTGTGTCTGAGGCGGCGCGTCAGCATGCGGCGCAGCACGACACGCGAGCGAGCGTGTTGCCGGGCTTGCAGCGCGCAGCTGTCAGGCCGCAGGCCACCGCGCAGACGGGCGACCTGGCGGAGCAGGTGGCCGCGATCATCTTCACCTCGGGCACCACCGGCCAGCCCAAGGGCGTGATGCTCACGCACGCGGGATTGCTGCAGTTTGCGCGGGTCTCGGCGCAGTCGCGCCTGTTGGGGCCGTCGGACCGGTCGTACGCGTATTTGCCCATGACCCACATCTTTGGCTTGGGCACGGTGTTCATGGCCTCGCTGCACGCGGGCTCGGGCCTGCTCATGCGCAGCCAGTTTGACCCGGCCGATGTGTTGGATGCGCTGGCCCATCAGGGCCTGACCCAGCTGCAAGGCCCGCCCGCCATGTTCACCCGCTTGCTGACCTGGCTCGACGGTCAGGGCATTGCGCATCCGGTCGCGCCTGATTTGCGTTACGTTTACTCTGGTGCTGCCCCGCTGGACCTGAGCGTCAAGCAAGCGATCGAAGCGCGCTTTGGCAAAGTCTTGCACCACGGCTATGGCCTGTCGGAATACGCAGGCGCCTTGACGCTGTGCCGTTTGAACGAACGGCGTGCGGACTCCAGCGCAGGATATTTGGTCGAAGGGGCCGAGCTGCGCATCATCGGCCCACACGGGCAAGATTTGCCAGCAGGCGAGACCGGCGAGATCTGGATGCGCGGCGTGGGCTTGATGGCCGGTTATTTCCGCGATCCCGACATCACCGCGCAGGTCATCCAACCTGGCGGCTGGTACGCCAGCGGCGATCTGGGCCGACAAGACGCCGATGGCGCATTGCAGGTGGTGGGGCGTCTGAAAGAGATGATCATCCGTTCCGGCTTCAATGTGTACCCCGGCGAGGTCGAGGCGATTTTGCTGGCCTGGCCCGGTGTGCAAAAAGCGGCGGTGGTCGGGCGCAAAGCGGCCGATGGCAACGAGGACATCCTGGCCTTCATCGAAGCCAAAACCGGCGTGCAGCTGGACCTGCAGGCCCTCAAAGCCCATGCCCATGAACATTTGTCGCCTTACAAGCGGCCCTCGGTCATGGCCTTGGTGCCCGACATGCCCATGACGCTCAGCGGCAAAGTGCTCAAGCGTGAGCTGCTTGAACAATGGACCGCAGCCCAGGCGCACAAGGCATGACCCCGCTTCTTGACTTGTAAAGGCGGACTTTCACAAAGACAGACGGCCTTCCAGCTCCAACTGCGCGAAGATCGAGCCTATGACGAGCTTTTCAAATCTAGACAACGAACAAGTGGCCCACCTGCGCAGCTGGGAAGGCCGCAGCGAAACGCTGACCGACGAGATCGTGGCCGCGCCACTTCGCGGCCAAAGCGCTTTGCTCGACCGCGATGACACCCGCCAAGGCGCAGGCAGCGAAGTGCCGCCCCTGTGGCACTGGCTGTACTTTTTGCCGCAAGCGCGGCAAAGCCAGATCGGGCCCGACGGCCACCCTGTGCGCGGTGGCTTTTTGCCGCCGGTGCCACTGCCGCGCCGCATGTGGGCAGGCGGTCGCCTGCAGTGGCAAACCGACAACCCACTGCGCGTGGGCGACGCCGCTCAAAAGCATTCGCGCATCGCCTCGGTCAAGCACAAGGCGGGCCGCACAGGTGACCTGCTGTTTGTCGAAGTCGAGCACGCTTTCAGCAATGCTCAGGGCTTATGCCTGACCGAAACGCACGACATCGTGTACCGCGCAGCAGTAGTGCCTGGTGCCCCGGAAGTGCCGCCCATCGCGGCCGAGATCGGCGCGCCTTGGCAGCGCGAGTTTGTGCCCGATCCGGTGTCGCTGTTTCGCTATTCGGCGCTCACCTTCAACGGCCACCGCATCCATTACGACCGCAGCTACGTCACGCAAGAAGAAGGCTACCCCGGTCTCATCGTGCACGGCCCGCTGATCGCCACTTTGTTGGTGGACTTGGTGCGCAGGCAAGTGCCCGGTGCCCGCCTGGCCTCGTTCCAGTTTCGTGCCGTGCGCCCCACCTTTGACCTGCACCCCTTCCGCCTGAACGGCCGACCGTCTGCCGACGGCAAAACCATTGACCTTTGGGCCAGCGACCACGAAGGTTGGCTCACCCTGCAAGCGCAAGCCACTTTGGCCTGAGATTTTTTACCCATACCACCACCATGCAAACCACACCCGACCAGTACCAAGACATCCGCGACGCCGTGCGCGCCCTGTGCGCTCAGTTTCCTGACGAGTACCACCGCAAGGTCGACGAAAAACGCGGCTACCCGGAAGAGTTTGTCGACGCACTGACCAAGGCTGGTTGGATGGCCGCGCTGATTCCGCAGGAATACGGCGGCTCTGGCCTGAGCATGGCCGAGGCTTCGGTCATCATGGAAGAGATCAACCGCTCGGGCGGCAACTCGGGCGCGTGCCACGGTCAGATGTACGTCATGAACTCCATCGTGCGCAGCGGCTCTGACGCGCAAAAGAACACGCTCTTGCCCAAAATCGCCACTGGCGAGTTGCGCATCCAGTCCATGGGCGTGACCGAGCCCACCACCGGATCGGACACCACCAAGCTCAAAACCACCGCCGTGCGCAAAGACGGCCGCTGGGTCATCAACGGCCAAAAGGTCTGGATCTCGCGCATCCAGCACAGCGACCTGATGATCTTGCTGGCCCGCACCACGCCCGCCGACCAGGTCACCAAGCGCTCCGAAGGTTTGTCCTGCTTCTTGATCGACCTGAAGCAGGCCATCGGCAACGGCCTCACGGTGCGGCCGATTTTGAACATGGTCAACCACGAGACCAACGAGCTGTTTTTTGACAACCTCGAAATCCCCGAAGACGCGCTCTTGGGCGAAGAAGGCAAGGGCTTCAAGACCCTGCTCGACGGCCTGAACGCCGAGCGCGTCTTGATCGCCGCCGAGTGCATTGGCGACGGCTACTGGTTCATCGACCGCGCCACCAAATACGCCAAGGACCGCGTGGTCTTTGGCCGCCCGATTGGCCAAAACCAGGGCGTGCAGTTCCCGATTGCCGACGCTTTCATTGAGCTCGAAGCCGCCAACCTGATGCGCTGGAAAGCCTGCGAAAAAATCGACGCCATGCAAAACGCCGGGGCCGAAGCGAACATGGCCAAGTACCTCGCGGCCAAGGCCAGCTGGGAAGCGGCCAACGTCTGCCTGCAAACCCACGGCGGCTTTGGTTTTGCCTGTGAGTACGACATCGAGCGCAAGTTCCGCGAAACCCGCCTGTACCAAGTCGCCCCGGTTTCCACCAACATGATCTTCAGCTACGTGGCCGAGCACATCCTCGG
>NZ_JBILQU010000218.1:0-2687 GCF_044373035.1 Limnohabitans sp.
CGCCGCAGCTCAACTGGATCAAGGACATGGTCAGCGAGCTGGACCCGGTCAGCAGCACGGTGGTCACGTCTTCGGGCCAGCGCGTCCAGTACGACTACCTGGTGGTGGCCATGGGCACGCACCAGGATTGGTCGCTGATCGAGGGCATGGATGTGAACGCGATTGGCCAAAAGGGCCTGACCAGCGTCTACCCCAGCCCCGAAGCGGCGCAGGCCACTTGGGCCAGCATGGACGCGTTTCGGCTCAAGGGCGGCAATGCGGTGCTGACGCTGCCCGCCACGCCCCTCAAGTGCGCGGGTGCGCCCCTCAAGATGACCTTCATGCTGCGTGACCGCTTGGCGCAGTCGGGCACGCTGGGCCAATCCAAGGTGACGTTTTACTCGGCGCTGGGCAATGTGTTTGGCGTCAAGGTGGTGAACGACAACGTGCTCTCGCGCTGGAACGACTTGGGCATCGCCGTCGAGACCACGCAAAAGCTGCAGGGCATCGACATCGGGGCGCAGCGGGCGCGTTTTGTCTCGCCCGAAGGCGCGAGCACCGAGGTGCCTTACGACTTCATCCATGTGGTGCCGCCCATGCGCGCGCCCGATGCGGTCAAGAATTCAGACCTGGCCTGGAAAGAGGGCCCCTTTGCCGCAGGCGGCTGGCTGGAGGTGGACAAGGACACCTTGCAGCACCGCCGCTACCCCAATGTGTTTGGTGTGGGCGATGTGAATGGCACGCCGCGTGGCAAGACGGCAGCCACCATCAAAAAGAGCGCACCCATCGTGGCCGAGCATTTGGTGGACGTGATCGCGGGCCGTGCACCAGGCCAGAAGTTTGATGGCTACACCTCGTGCCCGCTGATCGTGAAAGAGGGCTCGGCCATGCTGATCGAGTTTGACTACGCGGGCAATCTCACGCCAACGCTTCCCATGATCGAGCCACTGCAGGCCAGTTACTTTGCCTGGTTGATGAAATACCACCTGCTCAAGCCCGCCTACATGGCCACGCTCAAGGGCCGGGTTTGAAGCACACTCAAGACATCAGGAGACGCACATGTATGAAATCTGGCTGGCGATGAACATCGCCTACGAAACGGCCTTGGGCCTGCTGCCCGCGCTGGCGCCTTTGGTGTCGATGTGGGCGGTCATGATGGTGATCAACCGCAAGAAGCTCAATCGGGTCAAACTTATCATCTTGGCGGCTGTGGCTGTGCTGGTGGCGCTGGCGGCGGTGTTGGCTTTGCCGTCCTTGTCCAAGTCCACGCTGGCCGACATGGGGTATTGGGTGGACTGGGCCGCTTTGCTGGGCATGGCAGCTGGTGTGGGCGTGGCGGCGGCGGTGCTGCTGTGGCCCGTGCTGGCGATGCGCCAGCGCTGAAGCTTCCCTCGGCGCTCAAGCGGCACGACGTCTGGGTGCGCTGTGCCGTTCAGCGAGTGGCTCAGCGCCCTGTTTTGCTGGAGCCCCATTGGTCCATCAGGCGCTGGTCGCTGGCGCTTTCGGCTTCGACGCTGTCTTTGGGCAGTTGACGCAGGCAGTCCGCCAGGGCTTGCGGGTCGAGTGGGGCGGTCGGGGTGGGCGCGGCCACCACTTGGGGCGATTTCCCGTCCCAGGCAAAGGGGTTGCGGAACACTGGCGGCTCGGGCAGGCAGTCGTCTCTGTACAGGGGCGGCCCGTCGTTGGCAAAGGGTGAAAACGAAATCGTCTTGTCAAAAATCAGCGGCTTGCCTGTGGGGGTGGGCGGCAGCGGCGGCATGTTTTGGATGGCTTGGCGCGCAAGTTGTTCCGCCACGGGCGAGGTGGTCCACAAGGTTTGCAGCTGCGTCAAGCGGCCATCGGGCGCGATCTCGATGCGAAAGCGCACCAGGCCCTGGTCGGGGCCTTCGACGGCGGTGCCCATCATGCTGCGCACCTGCTGGCCCCAGCTGTAACGGTAGCCCTTGCTGTTTTTGTTCGTGTAATTGGCGGCAAACGCCCATTCTTCGGCGGTGGGTGGAGGGGGCGCGGCTTGGCTGGCGCGGGGGCGATCGGGTGAGGGCGGTGGGGCTGGAGCCGCCAACGCTGTGTCGGGCGGGGGCTCCGTGATGGGTGTTGTGGGGGGCGTGGTGGTGGGCGTGGTGGTGGGCGCTGGATCAGGCAGGGGCTGGCGCGGTGGCGGGATCAGCTCCAAAAAGACAATTTTTTCAGCTGTTTTTTCAGCGCTTTGGGGTTCTTCGGCTGGGCTGGCGTATTTGAATGGGTGATCGCTCACCAACAGCCAGACGCCGGCGTGCAAGGCCAGCGTGAGCAAGAGCGCCGTGAAATTTTTGTCTCTGAACATGTGCGCCGAGGTTTTTGTTGGAGGTCTTGCAGCCATTCAGCGACAATATTCGTTTTGACTGATATTACCTGACGAAGTGGAGTCTCCATGCGCTTTCGCACCCTCGCCTTTGCCGCAGCCACCGCGGGCAGCTTGCTGCTGGCCCCAACGGCCCACGCCGACAATAAGGCCATCGCCACCGACGAGATGGAGGCCTATCTGGAGTTTGTGGACTACGGCGGCGGCGTGATTTTTGCCGAGCAAATTCCCAAAGACGAATGGCCCAAGTTCATGGTGATCGATGCGCGTGATCCGGCGCAATTTGCCAAGGGGCACATTCCCGGCGCCATCAACATGGACTGGCGGCAAGTGCTGGCCAAGCGCAACACCATTCCCAAAAACAAAC
>NZ_JBILQU010000088.1:0-11848 GCF_044373035.1 Limnohabitans sp.
GTGAACACCATCGCCACGCCGCGTTCGTTGGCGGCGTCAATGACTTCCTGGTCTCGCATCGAGCCACCGGGCTGGACCACGCAGGTGGCGCCCGCGTCCACCACCACATCGAGGCCGTCGCGGAAGGGGAAAAAGGCGTCGCTCGCCACCACGGTGTGTTGCAGGCTCAGCTTGGCAGCTTCGGCCTTGATGCTGGCGATGCGGGCCGAGTCGAGGCGGCTCATCTGCCCAGCGCCCACGCCCCGGGTCTGTCCGTTTTTGCAGAACACGATGGCGTTGGATTTGACGAACTTGGCCACTTTCCAAGCAAACAACAAGTCGTGCAGTTCTTCAGGGGTGGGTTGTTTGACGGTGACGATCTTCAAGTCGGCCAAAGCCAACTCGTGGTTGTCGGCGCTTTGCAGCAACAGGCCCGAGCCCACGCGTTTGGTCTCTAACGCGTTGCGCACTTGGCCATAGTTCGCGGGCAGCGCGATTTTCATCAAGCGCACATTCACTTTGCTCTTGAAAATTTCCAACGCTTCGGCGCTGAATTCGGGGGCCATGAGCACTTCGACGAATTGCTTGCTCACCGCTTCGGCAGCGGCTTTGTCCACAGGGCGGTTGAAGGCGATGATGCCGCCGAAGGCGCTGGTGGGGTCGGTCTGGAAGGCTTTGCTGTAGGCCTCGAGTGCGGTTGCGCCAACGGCCACGCCGCAGGGGTTGGCGTGTTTGACGATCACGCAGGCGGTGGCCTCGAAACTCTTCACACATTCCCACGCCGCATCGGCATCGGCGATGTTGTTGTAGCTCAGCTCTTTGCCTTGCAGCTGCACGCCGGTGGCGAGCGATCCGGCCGCAGGTGCCAAGTCGCGGTACCAAGCGGCTTGCTGGTGGCTGTTTTCGCCGTAGCGCAGGTCTTGCACCTTGACGTATTGCTCGTTGAATTGGCCTGAGAACTGGGCGCGTTCGGGCACGTAGGTTTCGCTCAGCTTCTCGGCTTCGAAGTTCACGCTCGACAAGTAGTTGCTGATCGCGCCGTCGTATTGGCTGATGCGGTTGAACGCAGCCACGGACAAAGCAAAGCGCAGTTTGTCGCTCAACTTCCCGCTGGCCCTCAGCTCGGCGATCACGTCGGCGTATTGGCTGGCGTCGGTCACGATGCCCACGTCTTTCCAGTTCTTGGCAGCGCTGCGCACCATGGCGGGACCGCCGATGTCGATGTTTTCAATCGCGTCGGCCAGCGTGCAACCGGGCTTGGCCACGGTGTCTTCAAACGGGTAGAGGTTGACGATCAACAAATCAATCGTGTCGATGTTATGCGCCTTCAAAGCCGCCATGTGCTCGGGCGAGTCGCGGCGCGCCAGCAGGCCGCCGTGCACTTTGGGGTGCAGGGTTTTGACACGGCCATCGAGCATTTCCGGGAAACCGGTGACTTGGGCCACCTCGGTCACGGGCAGGCCTTGCTCGGCCAGCAATTTGGCGGTGCCGCCGGTGGAAATCAGGCCGACGCCCAGGGCGTGCAGTGCTTTGGCCAGGTCGACGATGCCGGTTTTGTCAGAGACGGAAATGAGGGCGCGCATAAGAGACTTTCTTCAACAGTGTTCAGGTCGGGTCCAAGCTGGGCTCAGGTTCAAGACGGGGTCAAGGGTTCCGGCTCGGCAGGCCAATAAGGGGCAAAACAACCAAACACTGTCCCCAGGACCTGGGCGCAGTGCGGGTTTCATTTCAGGAGATCGTGCTCCAGCAATTTTTTGCGCAGGGTATTGCGGTTCAAGCCCAACCACTCGGCAGCACGCGACTGGTTTTGGCCCGAATGGGTCATCACCACATCCAGCAAGGGTTTTTCGACCAGCTTGACCAGCATGTCATACAGGGCAGTGGGATCGGTCCCGTCCAGGTCGCGGAAATAGATTTCCAGGTTGTCTCGGATGCAGTTTTCAATGGCTTGGGGTTCGCTCATGGCGTGGTCTCTAATTCGGTGCAGGCCTCACGGCGCTGGGGCAGGCGCTCCATCCGGTCGGCCAGGCCGTCCAGATAGGCGGCCACGGCGGCCAGTTGTTGCGTTGCAGTCTTCAGGGTGTTCATGTGCTCTCGAAAATCATCGCCACCGGGCAGCGGTCGCACATACCAACCAATGTGCTTGCGCGCCGAGCGCACACCGGTGTACTCGCCGTACAGGCTGTAATGGTCTTGCAGGTGCTCGAGCAGGGCACGGCGCACCTCGGCCACCAGCGGCGGGGCCAGGTGCATGCCCGTGGCCAAAAAGTGAGCGATCTCGCGGAAGATCCAGGGGCTGCCCTGTGCGGCGCGACCGACCATCACAGCATCTGCCCCGGTGAACTTCAGCACATCGCGGGCTTTTTCAGGCGAATTGATGTCGCCATTGGCCACCACCGGGATGTTCAGCGCCGCCTTGACGGCGGCCACGGTGTCGTATTCGGCCCAGCCTTTGTAACCTTGCTCACGGGTACGGCCGTGCACGGTGACCATTTGCACCCCCGCGCTTTCGGCGGCACGGGCCAGACTCAAGGCATTTTTTTCTGTGTCGCACCAGCCGGTTCGCATTTTGAGGGTCACAGGCACGCCGTGGGGCAAGGCGGCCTCGACCACGGCGCTGATGATCTCAAGCGCCAGCGGCTCGTCTTGCATCAGGGCCGACCCAGCCCATTTGTTGCAGACTTTTTTGGCTGGACAGCCCATGTTGATGTCGATGATCTGTGCGCCCCGGTCAATGTTGTAGCGCGTGGCGTCGGCCATCATTTGCGCCTCGGTACCAGCGATTTGGACCGCGATCGGACCCGGCTCACCGTCGTGGTTGGCACGCCGCGAGGTCTTCAATGACGCCCAAAGGTCAGGGCGCGATGTCACCATTTCGCTCACTGCATACCCCGCCCCGAACTGTCGGCACAACTGGCGAAACGGTCGGTCTGTCACACCCGCCATGGGGGCGACAAACACATTGTTCGGCAATGGGTAGGGGCCGATCTGCATGACGGTTGGCGGTATGGGGTGGCTGATTTGATGAAAATGAAGGCACGATTGTAGTGGTCCCATGTTTCATCAGCTGACAGTTAGGGGTGACAGTCCAAAATCACAGCACCGTGCTGCCCACATGTCCGGCACCTCGCGGCCTAGTTTAGGCTCAGGCGCGCGCGCCGCGCAACCATTTGCCCATCAAGGCCACGATTTGGCGGCGCATGAAGGGCTTGGTGAGGTAGTCGTCCATGCCAGCGGCCAGACAATTGGCCTTGTCATCGGTCAGCGCATTCGCTGTCAAGGCCAGGATGGGCTTGCGAGGCAAGCCCATGGACAACTCGCGGGCACGGATGAGGCGGGTGGCGGCGATGCCGTCGAGCTCGGGCATTTGCACGTCCATCAACACAATGTCATGGGCTTCGGTGGCGCTCAGGCGCACAACCTCTGCGCCATCGCGAGCCTGCACAACTTGGCAGCCTGCGGTCTGGAGCATGGTGACCAGGATTTCGCGGTTCACATCGTTGTCTTCAGCGATCAGCACCGTGCAATTGAGGGTTTCAGGTGCAGCATTGTCGCTGGTTGTTTTGTCCGTTGGCAGCTCTGTCCAGCGGTCACCACACACCTCAAACCAAAAGCAAGAACCCTGGCCAGGTTCGCTGCTGAAACCCACTTGTCCACCCATCAGCGTCGCCAGCTCGCGTGAGATGACCAGACCCAAACCACTGCCGCCGTAACGGCGGGCCATGGACACGTCGGCCTGAGAAAACGCGCTGAACAAGCGCTGGCCTTCCGCTGCGCTGATACCGATGCCCGTGTCGCACACCGTGCACCGAACGCGCGCGCGACCGTCGGGGTCGGTGCTGGAGCTCAGGCGCACGCAGATTTGGCCCTGATTGGTGAATTTGACCGCGTTGGAGACAAAATTGCTGATCACCTGAATGAAGCGGTGCGGATCGCCCACCAGCATCCAGGACGAGGCTTGAGCAGGCTCCTCAAACAAAAGCTTCAGACTTTTGTCGTGGGCATGTGGTTCAAACAAGGCGCACACCTGGCGCACCGCAAGCTCAGGACTGAAGGGGATTTTTTCCAAGTGAAGCATGCCCGCCTCGATCTTGGAAAAATCAAGGATGTCATTGATCAGGTGCATCAGCGTCGAGGACGAGGATGTGATCATGCGGAAGAGTTTTTTCTGCTGCGCCGTCGGGTGGGTGGCATCGAGCAATTCGGACACACCAATCAGGCCATTGAGCGGGGTACGGATCTCATGACTCATGTTGGCCAAAAACTGGCTCTTGGCCAGGTTGGCGGCATCCGCGTGCTCTTTGGCCAAGAGCAATTCAGCCGTGCGGGCTTGGACTTGCGACTCCAATTTCTGTCTGTGTTGCCCCAGTGCCCTGTCTTTTTGCTCTATTTGGTCCAGCATGGTGTTGAAACCAGCCACCAGATCACCAATTTCGTCTTGGCTTTGGCGCTGCGCCCGCTGGCTGTAATCATGAACGGTAGTGATGCGGCGCATGACACTGGCCAAGTCCAGCAAGGGGTGAATGATCACCGCAATCAATTGCCCCATGAATTGGCGCACCACGACATACGCCAGCCACATGGCCAGTGCCGCCACCAGCAAATTGAGCAAAATGCCAAACCAAAATGCATCCAAACGGGTCTGCAACACCACCAAACCGATCGTCTCGCCGTCATACACGATGGGCAAACGAATGGCGTAGCGGTTCCAGCTGAGCTGGGACAATTGCTGAGCGCCCAAGATCATGGCCGGTGGTTCGGTGTCTTTCACACCGTCGGCAAGCGCCGGGTAGTGCGCAAAGACCTTTGGATTGGTGACTGGGGTGAAAATTTCGACCGTCTCAACGGCTTGAATGTGACGAAAAATGTCCAGCTGCTTTTGAGCGCCCACCCGGTCGTCAAAACTCACCGCAGCAGCGCTGCTCTCTGCGGCCAATTCGGCGAGACTTTTGGCAGCAGCTTGCGTGGCCTGAAGGGTTTGCACGGCTTGCCACAAGGTGATCACCAAAAAGAACAGCAACAGCACACACCAGATGCCCAGTGACAAAATTTGGTTCAATTTTTCCCGCACCGGGGCTTGTTGCAGCTTTTGTCGGCGCCCCACCAAGAATGGCCACATGTTCAGGTTCTCTAGCGGATCACCGTGCGGGCCAATTTGAGCATTTGGCTGCTGGCGCGCAAATTAGATTTTTGTAAATTGTGCAAATTGACCTCAAACTCAACCCGATCGTCGTTGTGCAACAAAACCAAATGCGCGCCTTGGTCAACCGCAAGCCGATCATCGCTGATCAGCAACACCGGCGCATTGCCCAGCTGTCGCACCACCGTCGGCAACTGGCGTGATTCCGTGGCACCAACAAACACAATGCCACAGTCTTTGAGCTGGCCCAGTGGTACGTCCCGACGCACCTGAATTTCACGCTTTTGCGCGATGCGCCGGTTCAAACTGAGCATGCGATCGTATGGATCGTCCTTGCCCACCACGCACAATCGGATGGGCTGCTCCTCGGTGCCCGGTAGCTCCACAAATTTGGCGAAGTTGTAGACGTAGGCGACTTTCAGGCGGTCCAAGGTGGGAACTGCGCTTTGGGCCGATGCTGGCAGGGTCGCCCCAAGTGCCAGCAAACACAAGGCCAGCCGCGCTTTCATCCTGCCCTTGCCGTACAAGTGCTTGATATCGGCCCACATTGAATGAAGGGACATGCGCATGTTCATGTCCTTCAAAAACGGGTGACCAATTGAAGCTGCAAGCTGCGCTGCACGTCGTAGGCACGCGACACGGGGAAACTGCTGATGAATTCGGTATGCCGGTCTTTCAGCAAGTTGCGCCCCAGCAAAGACAGCTCGGTTTGCCGCGATGCCTTCCAGGATAAACGCATGTCCAGTCCGGTGTAGGGCGGCAATCGGGTCAGGTCTCCACTGATTTGCTTCAAATGACTGGTTTCTGTTTGGTAGCGCAAACGCACATTCAAGTTCAGGTCATTGCCGAGACCGAAGTTGTTGGTCAGGGAAAACTGGTGGCGCGGTGCTGAGTTTTCAAAAACATTGACCAACAGGTCACCCAGCCAATCGCCTGACCGCACCCCTTTGACAGACAGGTAGCTGTACCAAGTCTGCAAGGTCCACCATGGGCGCGGGTGCCATTCCAGCGACCACTCGCCGCCGTACGAACGCGCCCGGTCCTGATTGCTGTTGTAGCCCTGAACAGTGAAATAGCAAACGCCAGGACCATATGCATAAGGACATCCCAACACCTCGGGGTGAAGCAGCCCGGCAGCAGGATTGCCCCACAAACGTGCCCCCCGCAAATGGCGGTAATCGGTGGCAAAAACAGTGGCATCGACACTCAGGAAATTGGAAAACTGCTTGCGCCACCCGGCTTCCAAACTCAAGGCTTTTTCCGCTACGGGCTGGGCGCCTGGCAAGGGAGAAACCTGCATGACGGCGGTCAAAAATTTCGGCGGTATGGCTGGGTCGAAAACGTGGGCATCTTGCGCCGACACGTCAATCGTGGCCAAGCTCTCAAAGCGGCGCAAGGAGCGGGCCGAATGGGACACGGCAGCCCAGTAAGCTTCGGAATTGCTGGGCGTATACAGCGCACGCACATTAGGCTGGACGTTATACCCTGTCAGACCGTCTTTTTCAAACTTGGAGCCCACAATCAGTTTGAACCGATCGGGGACCCATGTGAGCTCATCGTGTACGAAAGCGCTGTAGTTCACGCGCTGACTTTTGCCTTCGTTCAACACAAACGGCGTGGCGGGCATGAACAGGTTGTCAGAGATGTGCCGAAGGTTCAGACCCCAAATGACATCGTGCAAACCGGCCTTGCGGCGTTGCTGGAAATCCACATCGAATTCTTTTTTGAAGCCCCCCGGCGATTGCAGAGCCGGCGCTTCACCTCGCGCAAAACCGACCCTTGTACCCGTGCCCCACAAGCCGGTGTGGCTGATCTTGTCCTGGTCGAATGAAACTTGCAAGGCGTTATCAAAGTTCTGCTCCGATTTCCAGGTGTAGCGGGCAATCAAGGCCAAACCATCGCCATTTTGGGACAGCAAAGCGTCCCGACTGAGCGATGCTCCGTTGTCGCTGAAGGCCGGCAGCGAGGGAAAGCCCCAGACATCTTGGGATCGGTATTGGTAAACCTCGGCTTTGAGGCTCAACTGACCGCGCGCCAACTCAGGTTCGATTTTGATGCCCAAACGTTGTTGTCGGGACGCATCTGCCCCCTGCAAACCGGAGTCGGTTTCTGGGGACCCTTGGGTGCGGCTGGCTTTACCAAAAACCTTGAAGTGACCGCCTTGCGCCAAGCCGCCACTGTGCACCAAGGACGACGAAGCCCCCCCACCCAATGTCCAAGTCGCGCTCAGGGTGCTGCCCTGACTGGCCGCAGCCGAGCGGGTCACGATGTTGATCACGCCGTTCATGGCGTTGTTGCCCCACAAAGCAGCACCGGGTCCGCGAATGACTTCAATGCGTTCAATGTCGCCCATGATGGCGTCTTGGGTTTCCCACAACACCCCCGAAAAGATCGGCGAGTAAATGCTGCGCCCATCCACCTGCACCAACAACTTGTTGGACAAACGCTCGTTGAAACCCCGTGAACTGACGGCCCAGCGGTCCCCCGAAATTTGCGCCACATTGAGGCCGGGCACCAAGCGCAAGGCCTCGGGAATCGACTGCGCACCCGAGCGGCGAATTTCTTCAGCCGAAATCACGTACGCGGCTGCCGCCATGTCCGCGACCCGCTGCTCCTTGCGGGACATGGACATCATGCGGTAATCCACCAACTCTTCCAGCGACATGTCAAGAAGATCATCGGTCGATGCAGCGCTGGCGCAGGCGGTCTGAATGGCCAAGGCCATCAGCACCCAACGCCACCGTCCCAGCGGCTCCAACGCTCTGTTTGTCATAAACCCGTCCATGAACAGAAAAGATGAATGGTTACAAAACCATTAAATTGATATTTTTGCACTATTTTAGCAAAAAATAAATTTTTCGAGATTTTTTTTGTGTTTGACGAATTTTTTGGCATGCCAGCTTCCCAGCGCCACCGATCTTTCTGCCCGAGGTTTTGAGGCACCCATGACCAAAGGTCTCGTTACACTGAAGGCATGGACATTTGGCTCACCAACATCATGCAATGGCTGGCTTTGCCCGAGCACGGCCTGAGCACCGTGTTTGTGGTGGCTTTTGTGTCAGCCACCTTGCTGCCGATGGGCTCTGAGCCTGCGGTGTTTGGTTTGGTCAAACTTAACTTGGGGCTTTTTTGGCCTGCCATTTTGGTGGCCACGGCGGGCAACACCTTGGGCGGGATGCTCAGTTGGTGGATGGGCTGGGGCACACGGCATGCAGTCGGCCGTTGGCGGGATTCGAGCAACCACGCCCGCGCACTGGTTTGGTTGGAAAAGTTGGGGCCCAAAGCCTGCTTGCTCAGCTGGCTGCCGGGAGTGGGCGACCCGCTGTGTGCGGTGGCAGGCTGGTTGAAGATGCCATTTTGGCCTTGCTCGCTGTACATGGCCATTGGCAAATTCGGTCGCTACCTGGTCATGACGGCGGGTCTGCTGTGGGTGTTCCCGGGGCAATTTTAAGGCGACCCCAACACCCAGCAGCCAAGCTGTCCATCAATCGTGAACGATCTTGCGTTCTTTGATAATTTGGGCAAACCGTCGCGCATCGGCCTTGGTGACCGCACCGAACTCGGCCGGCGTCATGGGGGTGGGCTCGGCACCGATGCCTTTGATGGACTCGACGGCGCTGGGCAACATCAAAGCGCGGTTGATCTCGCGGTTCAGGCGATCCACGATGGCCGCAGGTGTGCCCGCAGGTGCCCAGAAACCATGCGATGTGCCGGCGTCAAAATTCTTGAGCCCCAGCTCATTGAGCGTAGGCGCATCGGGGAACATGGACAAACGCTGGGGCGACGTGACCGCCAACAAGCGCAGACGACCCGAACGCACGTGCGAGAAAGCAATGCCGGGATCGAGCAAATAGTCCACGTTGCCGCCCAGCAAATCTTGCAAGGCTGCACCCGAACCGCGATAAGGGATGTGCAATGTAAAAATACCAGCTTGGGACTTGAGCATCTCGCCCGCAATGTGGGGGCTGGTGCCATTGCCTGGCGAGCCATAACTCAACTTGCCCGGATTGCCCTTGGCAAAGGCGATGAATTCGGCAAAAGTCTTGTAAGGTGCATCGCTGCGCACGACCAAGAACAATTGCAAACGAGCACCGGCCGCTACGGGGATGAGGTCCTTGTCATGGTCGAAAGGCATCTTGGGCGTGACGTAGGGCACGATGGAAGCGCCACTGCCCGAGCTGCACAAAATGGTGTAGCCATCGGGCGCGCTTTTGGCGGCCAAGTCAGAACCAATGATGCCACCGGCACCGCCCCGGTTGTCCACCACGATTTGTTGACCCAGCGCTTGCGACACCGAGGAGGAAACGGCACGCGCCACCAAGTCTGGAGAGCCGCCCGCAGGGAAGTTCACGATCATGCGGATGGGTTTGGCCGAAGGCCAAGCCGCACTTTGGGCCTGCGCTGTGCCCAAGGCGTTGAGTGCAATGCTCGACACGGCAGCAAGGCCAATTTGTCGGCGGCGAGGGTCATGGGGTTGGGTCATCAAAAGATCTCCGTATCAAAATAGCAAGCCAATTGTGGAAAGAAATCAAGTCGTCCGCTACTCGGGAAAACCTTGCCTTGACCATGCCGACTGAACAGGGGGTCAGGACACTGTGTTGCGCAAAGGCTTGCCCTGTGTCCAGCAACGCAAGTTGTCCAAAAACATTTGCCCCACTCTGGTTTCATTGCCATCGGAGTGGCCTGCTGCGTGCGGCGTGATCATGACTTGTGGCATGGCCCACAAGGGAGAATCGGATGGCAAGGGTTCGTGCGCAAACACATCCAGAAAAGCGCCACCCAAGTGGCCGCTTTGCAACGCCGACACCAAAGCGGGTTCGTCCACCACTTCGCCTCGTGCCACATTGATCAAGTGAGCACCTTGGGGCAACACGGCCAGGGCAGAGGCATTGACCAATTGGCGGGTTTTGGAAGTCAAGGGGCAGGCCAGGATCAACCAGTCGGTTTTGGGCAGCACCTGGGTCCAAGACTCGAACGTGACCATCTCAACGCCTTCGCACATCGGGTGGTGCGGTGCGGCCAATTGTTGGCGCACAACCACAACCTGTAGGCCCAAGGCCTGCAGCAAACTGCCCAGTTTTTGGCCAATAGGTCCCCAACCGACGATGGTCGCGGTTTGCCCCGGCAAGTCGCGGGGCATGCGCGCGCCCATCATTGGTGTCCATTGGCGGTTTTGTTGTTCGGTCCAGAGCAAAGGGAAACGGCGCGCCAACGCCAGCATGCCCGCCAAGGCCACGGTGGCGACCACTTGCGCATTCGCGCCGGATGAGGTGGTTATCTGGACACCCCTGGCCAACAAATCCAGATAAATCTGACGGTCAGCGCCCGCTGAATGGATGTGCACCCACTGCAGATCTGGCGACTGGCGCAATAGCGCGTAAATCCGCTGCAAGGCTGGATGGATTTCATGTTTGGTGGAGGTGCCTGTGACCTCTCGCGAGATGAAAGCCACGTCGGCATCCGTGCGTTGTTCGGCTGTCGCCGCTTCCCAAGACATCAATTTATAAGGGCGCGGCCCCATCCGAGCCGCAAGCGATGCGCCCCAGCGGTCGATGGACTGCTGGGACATCAAGATGCGCAGGGGGGCATGCGGATCGCTCATTCGGCTTTGGCCCCCGAATCGCGCACGATGACATCCCGGTTCATAAATGGCTCATGTTTTGTAACTCGGGTCCATGCGGTCGAGTTTGCGCAACAGGGCTGGCCACTCCATCAAGCCATAGGGCCTGCGCGTGCTGGGCTGGTAGTTGTTCCAGGTTTCCTCCAGCACATCGGGTGCGACTTTGACGAAAGGCGTGTGGCAGGCCATGGCCGCCAGTTGGGCATGGCACGCCAGCTCCAGGCGGTGCATCCAGTTGAACGCCTCGCCCACACTGCGCCCCACGGTGAGGGCGCCATGGTTGCGCAAGATCAGCGCCTCACCCTGCCCCAGGTCTTTGACCAAAGAGGCCTGTTCGGTCACATCGAGCACCACGCCCTGGTAGTCGTGGTAGCCGATTTTCTGGAACCGCATCGCCGTTTGGGTGATGGGCAAAAGACCGCATTCGAGCGAAGACACCGCCATGGAGGCCCAGCTGTGGGTGTGGATGACGCAGTCCACCTCGGGGCGCGCTTCGTGCACCGCGCTGTGGATCACGTAGCCGGCTTTGTTGATGCCGTAGTTCAATTCGCCAAAGTCGGGTTTGGACAGGATGTTGCCATCGTGGTCAATTTTGATGAGGCTCGACGCCGTGATCTCTTCGTACATCATGCCGTAGGCGTTGATGAGAAAAGCACCTTCTTCGCCGGGGACGCGCGAAGAGATGTGGTTGGCCATCATGTCGGACATGCCGTAGATGGCCACCAACCGGTAGCACGCCGCCAAATCCACCCGCGCTTGCCATTCAGCCTGGGTGCAATGGGAGCGCATCGACTTGATGTTCAAAATTCCGTTGGTGACCATGATGTCTCCTTCTTGAGCAATCAATTTTGACACCTGCGCGCTTGAACAGGGTGTCCCTGAGTTGGCATCTTCATTCAAATGGTGTCCAATGGCTCGGGCGCTGATGAGCGCGAAACATTTGCGCCGTCACGAGCCAAGCCCCCATTGACAAACGGCTGCGGCCAAGCAGCATGGGCAATACGGAAGGTGTCAGCTTGATCTCGCCGACCATCAGAGACAGGATCGCTCGTTGAGCTTGGCGTTCAGCGTGTCACGGCGAACGAAGCCACTGAGCTTGTCGTGGTGGC